>NZ_JBSGCR010000018.1:0-125672 GCF_053601935.1 Streptosporangium sp. NPDC004631
GGCGGTGAGGAGCCGGGGAGGTGACTGGCACGGCGTGGTGGACGGCCTGCGGCCACAGGCCCAGGCACTGCTTTCGGCCGGCGTCGCCGTTCGCCGCACCGGCGCCGTGGAGGGCACCCGGCCCGGTGAGGGCGGGTGGCCACCGCACTCGTGAGACGGGGAGCCGGCGGATGTCCGCCGACGGCGCCGCCGCACCCGGCCCATCGGCCCGGTGCCCGCCGGACGCGGGACCGCGCCCCCTTGAGAAGCCACCCATCCACGATCTCTGAGACCAGGAGCCGACCGTGACCACCCTCAGCCTTCCGGCGGCCGAGTCCCCGGGAGAGCAGGTCCCCCTGACGCGATACGGCGTGAGGCCCGGCTCTCCGCAGGGGAACCGCATTGGCTGACGGCGGCACGAGATGACGAGAGAGAATGCTATGGACGTCACAAGTCGCGTCGACGCGGATCTGGTCGCGGCCCTGCGTTCGGCGGGTGCCGGGGACGTGGACGGGTCGCCTCTGCGCAGGTCGTTGTACTCCTCTGACGCGTCGTTGTACCGAATCCCTCCCCGGGCCGTGGTGGTTCCGCGTCACGTGGACGAGCTGGCCGCCGTGCTGCGGGTGTGCCGCGAACTCGCCGTCCCGCTGACGATGCGGGGGGCGGGAACGTCCATCGCGGGTAACGCCGTCGGGCCCGGCGTGGTGGTGGACGTCAGCCGCCACCTGAACCGCGTGCTGGAGATCGACGCCGAGGGCGGGACCGCCCTGGTGGAGCCCGGTGTGGTGCAGGCGAGCCTGCAGAGGGCCGCGGCGGGGTACGGCCTGCGGTTCGGGCCCGATCCCTCGACCCACAACCGCGCGACGCTGGGCGGGATGATCGGTAACAACGCGTGCGGATCCCGGGCGCTGGGGTACGGGCGGACCAGTGACAACGTGCTGGGACTCGATGTGCTGGCCGGCACCGGGGAGCGACTGCGGCTGGGGGCGGTGGAGAACCCCACGACCACCTCGCCGCTGCTGAACGAGCTGCGGGGTGTCGTGGGCGCCGACCTGGCGACCATCCGCACCGAGCTCGGCCGGTTCGGACGGCAGGTGTCGGGCTACTCGCTGGAACACCTGCTTCCGGAGAACGGGTTCGACGTCGCGCGGGCGCTGGTGGGCAGCGAGGGGACGCTGGCCCTGACGCTCGCGGCCCGGGTGCGGCTGGTGCGTGATGCCCCCGTGCGGGTTCTGGTGGCGTTGGGGTACCCGTCGATGGCGGAGGCCGCGGACGCCGTCCCCGCCGTCCTGCCGCACGCTCCCGTCGCCTGCGAGGGGCTGGACGCGCGGATCGTGGACGTGGTGCGTGAGCGGCGCGGGCCGGGGGCCGTCCCCGAGCTGCCGCGCGGTTCCGGCTGGCTCTTCGTCGAGCTGGTGGGTGAGGAGATCGGCGCCGTGCGGGCCGCGGCCGGCAGGCTGGTCGCGGACGCCGGGGCGCTGGACTCGCGGGTCGTCACCGACGCCGTCCACGCGGCGGCGCTGTGGAGGATCCGGGAGGACGGCGCGGGACTGTCCTCGCGGACCCCGGCCGGTGATCCCGCCCACGCCGGATGGGAGGACGCGGCGGTGCCGCCGCAGCGGCTGGGCGCCTACCTGCGCGAGTTCGAGACCCTGATGGGGCAGTACCGGCTGACCGGGCTGCCGTACGGGCACTTCGGCGACGGGTGCGTCCACATTCGCATCGACTTTCCGTTCGACACCCCGCGCGGCACCGGCGTCTTCCGTGACTTCCTGCTCGCGGCCGGCGCGCTGGCGGCCGAGCACGGCGGGTCGATGTCCGGTGAGCACGGCGACGGCCGTGCCCGGGGTGAGCTGCTGCCGCTGATGTACTCGCCGCGGGCGATCGGGCTGTTCGAGAGGGTCAAGGCCGTGTTCGACCCCGATGACCTGCTGAACCCCGGCGTCATCGTGCGCCCGTCCCCCCTCGACGCCGATGTGCGGGTCGCGGCGGCGAAGCCGCTACGGCGGACCGAACTGACCACTTTGGGCCTGGCCTACCGCCACGATCGCGGTGACCTGTCGATGGCGGTGCACCGCTGCACGGGTGTGGGCAAGTGCCGGGCCGACAACAGCGCCGACGGTGGCGTGATGTGCCCGAGCTTCGTGGCCACGCGGGACGAGAAGGACTCCACGCGCGGCCGTGCCAGGGTGCTGCAGGACGTGGTGTCGGGCAACCTCGGCCCGGACGGGTGGAGATCGCCGGCGCTCCACGACGCCCTGGACCTGTGCCTTTCGTGCAAGGGCTGCTCGTCGGACTGCCCGACCGGTGTGGACATGGCCGCCTACAAGGCCGAGGCGCTGCACCAGAGGTATCGGCGCCGGCCCCGTCCACGGTCGCACTACGCCCTCGGGTGGCTGCCGCGCTGGGCGCGGCTGGTCTCCCGCTCGGTCGCCCTCACGCGGCTGACCAACGTCGCGATGCGCTCGAAGACGCTGCACCCGCTCGTCGCCTGGAGCGCCGGAGTCGACCGGCGCCGGTCGCTGCCGGCGTTCGCGGAGAACACCTTCCGGCACTGGTTCGCCCGGCGGCCCGTACAGCCCGACGCCGGAAGGCACGGGGATGTCGTCCTGTTCGTCGACACCTTCACCGACGCCTTCTCCCCCGAGGTCGGGCAGGCGGCCGTCGCCGTCCTTCAGGACGCCGGCTACCGCGTCACCGTCACCGACCGGCCGGTCTGCTGCGGCCTGACCTGGATCTCCACCGGCCAGCTCGACGGCGCCCGCCGGCAGGTGCGCGCCACCGTCGACGCGCTGCTGCCGCACGTGCGGGCCGGTGCCGTCGTCGTGGGGCTCGAACCCTCCTGCACCGGGGTGCTGCGGGCCGACGCCGCCGAGCTGCTGGACGGGCAGGACGCCTCGGCGGCGGCCGAGGTCGCCGCCGCGACCCGCACCCTGGCCGAGCTGCTCAGCCGGACACCCGGCTGGACCCCACCGGACCTGACCGGCACCACCGGTGTCGCCCAGCCCCACTGTCACCATCACGCCGTGATGGGCTGGGACGCCGACGCCGCCCTGCTCCGCGACGCCGGCGCCGACGTCGAGCGGCTCGGCGGGTGCTGCGGCCTGGCCGGCAACTTCGGGGTCGAGCGCGGGCACCACGACATCTCCGTCGCCGTCGCCGAGCACCGGCTGCTGCCCGCCGTCCGAGCGGCCGGGCCCGGCACCGTCCTGCTCGCCGACGGATTCAGCTGCCGCACCCAGCTCAACACCCTCACCGACCGCACCGGCCGGCACCTCGCCCAGCTCCTCGCCGAGCATCTACCCGAGTGACACCCCACTGAGCGCTCCCGCACCGCGGAAGCGGCCCGCCACGGGAGCGGGCCGAGCCGATCGGCGGTGCGGGGGACGCCGTGGCCGGAACGGTCCACGATCAGGACGCCGTGACGCCACATCCCCGGTTCAAGATTTATTCTGAGCTAGCGCTAGCGTTGCCTTAGCTCCTTGTCGCCGCCCGGCGTCAACCGAGCTGCAGATAGGATTTCGGATGCTCAACCCCGTTCACCTGCGAACACTTGTGGCTGTGATCCGCGCCGGCTCGTTCGCCGACGCTGCGCGGGATCTGGGATACACGGGCTCCGCGGTGTCGCAGCAGATCGCCACCCTGGAGCGGGTCGTCAAGGTTCCCCTTTTCGAGCGGGCCGCGCACAGTGTGCGGCCCACAGCGGCGGCGGAGTTCCTGGCCGCCCGCGCGCACGACACCCTGGCAAGCCTGAAGGCGCTTGAGGACGACATCACCGGCATGGCCGAGGGCACCGTCGGGCTCATCCGGATAGGCAGCTTCCCCACCGCCAGCGAGCAGCTGCTCCCCGAGGCGCTCGCGGCGTTCCTCAGCCGGCACCCGAAGGTCGAGATCCTTCTTGACGAGGGCGAGTCCGAGGATCTGGTGACGAGTCTCCAGGACGGCAGAATCGACCTCGCCCTGGTGTACCACTACGACCTGGTCCCCAAGTCGTGGCCTCGGAGCCTGCAGGCGAAGCCGTTGCTTGACGAGGAGTTGATCCTGCTGCTCCCCGAGGGCCATCACCTCACCACCGCCGACACCGTCGTCCTGCCCGATCTGGCCACCGAGAACTGGGTCTCGACCCGAGAGGGCACTCCGGGGTCCAAATGCATGGTGCGGCTCTGCACCGGCAAGGGTTTCGAACCCTCCGTGGCCGTCCGCAGCAACGACTACGACGTGATCCGCAGTTTCGTACGCTCCAGCCTCGGGATCGCCCTCGTTCCGGCACTCAGCCACGTGACCAGCGACGGGGTCTTCGCGGCCCGTCTCCAGGACGTGACCGCCCGCCGCCACGTCGTCGTACTGCATCGGGCGACGAAGTACAACCGTGCCGTCACCGAGGCATTGCGCGCCCTTGAACGGGCCGCGGCGACGATCGTCGCCACCCGGCCCGGGGTGTGCCCACCCACGCCTGGATACGTGACACACCCCGATGCCGGCAACGGCGAAGGCCATTGATCCCGCGGCCCCACGTCCGCCGGACAGGGCCTCAGACGGTGAAGTCAACGCCCTGGGCCAGGGGAAGCTCACCCGAATAGTTGATGGTGTTGGTCGCCCGCCGCATGTAGGCCCGCCACGCGTCCGATCCCGACTCGCGCCCGCCGCCGGTCTCCTTCTCACCGCCGAAGGCGCCGCCGATCTCGGCGCCGGACGTGCCGATGTTCACGTTGACGATGCCGCAGTCCGACCCGACCGCGCTGACAAACCGCTCAGCCTCGGCCTGGTCGGAGGTGAAGATCGCCGATGACAGCCCCTGCGGGACGTCGTTGTTGAGCTCGATGGCGGTGTCCAGATCCCGGTAGCGCATCACGTACAGGAGGGGGGCGAACGTCTCCTCCTTCACGATGTCGCTCTGCGCGGGCATACGGACGATGGCCGGCTCGACGTAGTAGGCGTCCGGGCTCGTGTCCTCCAGGCGGCGCCCTCCGCCGACGAGAAGCTCTCCCCCCTCCTTGTCAGCCCGGCCCAGGGCCTCGGTCAGACTCCGGAAGGCCCTCTCGTTGACAAGCGGGCCCACGAGCGTTCCCTCCGCCGTGGGGTCGCCGATCGGGAGACGCGCGTATGCCGCGACGAGGCGATTCTCCAGGTCGTCGGCGATGTCCTCGTGGACGAAGACGCGGCGCATGCTCGTGCAGCGCTGCCCCGCGGTGCCGACGGCGGCGAACACGATCCCCCGTGTCGCCAGATCGAGGTCGGCCGATCGTGCGACGACCGCCGCGTTGTTCCCGCCGAGTTCGAGGAGGCACCGGCCGAACCGGGCTGCCACACGCGGCCCCACGACCCGCCCCATCCGCGTCGACCCCGTCGCGCTGAGCAGGGCCACGTCGCGATGGTCCACCAGGCGTTCGCCGGCGTCGGCCCCGCCGAGCACGACCTGGCTGACGTGCCGCGGCGCGCCCGTCTCCCCGATCGCCCGCTGGAGGACCGCCTGACAGGCCAGTGCGGTCAGCGGCGTCGTCTCGGACGGCTTCCAGACCACGGCGTCACCGCATACCAGCGCCACCGCCGCGTTCCACGCCCACACGGCCGCCGGGAAGTTGAAGGCGCTGATGACCCCCACGACCCCGAGCGGGTGCCAGGTCTCCATGAGCCGGTGGCCGGGACGCTCGGACGGCATGGTCTTTCCGTAGAGCTGACGTGACAGGCCGACGGCGAACTCGCAGATGTCGATCATCTCCTGCACTTCGCCGAGCGCCTCAGAGGTGATCTTGCCGACTTCGAGGCTGATCAGGGTGGCGATGTCCTCCTTGTGCTCGACCAGCAGTTCGCCCAGCCTGCTCACCAACGCTCCACGCACCGGTGCGGGGGTCTCCCGCCAGACGAGGAACGCCTCCCGGGCACGCGCCACCGCCTCGTCAACGGCGCCGCCGTCCACCAACGTGACCGGCAGCAGATCCGCACCGTTGATGGGGGACCGTGAGAAGTGCGCACCGTGCAGCAGCGCGGGGTCCACACCGCAGCGCTCAAGGGCGCCTTGGGCCTCCCTGCGAAGGTGATCGGCGGCGGGCAGGACGGTGGCGGTCATAACAGCTCTCTCAGTCTGTGGTTACGGTCGGTAGGAGGGATCAGGCTCGTGTGCCGGGCCTGTCAAGATCTTTGGGTTCGGAGCCGGGGCCGTGCCGGGCGCCGGGTCCGGCTCACGCCACGGGCTCCTTGATCTGCTCGTCGATCGAGATCTGGCCTCGCAGGCACATCGCCGCCAGCACTCGTTCCTGGGCGATCTGCCGGGCCGCGACGTGAGGTGTGCTACCACGTCGGCTGCTCTCCAGCAGGACCGTCTCGGCGTTGCCGCGGATCTTCGCGGATATGTGGGAGAAGATCTGAGCCGGATCGGTGGCGAACGGGGAGTATCGGTTGTCCATGGAGAACGCGGCGGCTATGACCCCTCCGGCGTTGGCGATGAAGTCCGGGACCACGGAGATGCCGCGCGCGGCCAGCACGTCCAGGGCCGGACCGGTCGTCGGCATGTTGGCTCCCTCGACCACCAGGGAGGCCGTCGTCGACCGGGCCACATCCACGTCCACCACGTCCTGGGTGGCCGCGGGGACCAGGATGTCGCAGTCGAAGGCCAGCGCGTCGGTGGTCGGCCTGACCCCGCCGTACTCGCGCACACACCCGTCGCCGGCCTCGCCGCGCAGGTACAGGAGCCGGTCCAGGTCCAGGCCGTCGGGGTCGTGCAGCGAGCCGACGGACGTGGACACCCCGACAAGGGTGGCTCCCAGGGCTCGGAACTGCTCGGCGGCCGCGGACCCCACCGCGCCGAAGCCTTGAACGACGACCCGGGCGCCCTTCATCAGGAGGCCGGTGGTCTGGGCCGCGGCGTCGGCCGCCTCCGCGACGCCGAAACCGGTGACCCCCAGTTCGTCGTAGGGCACTCCCCCGAGCGCCCTGGGCAGGCCCACCGAGGCTCCGCGATCGCCGAGTTCGTCGACGAAGATCGCGGCGTCCTTCTCCGAGAGCCCCATGTCGAGACCGAAGACGTACTCCTTCGGCACCTCGTTGGCCAGGGCCCGGGCAAAGGCCCGCAAGATTTGCTCCTTGTTCGGCGCGTTGGGATCTCCCAGAATACCGGCCTTGGCGCCGCCGTGGTAAAGATCCACAGCCGCCCATTTCCACGTCATGGTGCGTGCCAGCCGGGCCACCTCGTTGACCGAGAGTGTGGGACTCATCCGGGTGCCGCCCTTGCCCATGCCGCGAGCGGTGTTATCCAGAACAAGGACGCCTTTCATCCCGGATTTGCGATCCGAGACGCAGACGACCTTCTCAGGTCCCCATTCATCCATAAGCGCAAAGGTGTCCGTCACAGTTCTCCTTAGTCATCGACCCGCCGACTCAGCATCACTGAGTCGGTAACCGTTTGGAAGGTGCTCAGCCCCTAGACTTTGACACCTCAAGCACCAGATCCGCTGGTGGTCACGGACCCTCGGCAGTTCGATCGACTCGCGGTGCGGACGAGGCGGCGGAGTCCGAAACCGCCGGGTGGGCGGGCCGGTTCGGAGCCCCGGCCGCCGGCGGGCGGCGCCTCAGCCGGCGTACCAGCCGTCTCGCCTTGGCCATGTCCTTCTCCCAGATGTGCCGAAGGTGATCGATCTGGTCTGTCGCGGCCGGTGCTCCGCCGAAGTGCTCCGCCAGGGGTTCCGTCACCTTCTCCTGGAGGTCCAACAACTCAAGAAGCAACTCCGACTGCGCGGAGTAGACGGGTAGTTGAGGACCTCGGGGGGCGATAAGCCCCACAAAGAAGAGACGTGAGGCATTGAGGGGAAGAATACCGCCCGCGACCCTCAGCGGAACGCCCCCGCTGGTCTCGACGGCGGAGGATTCCAGGAACGGCAGGGTGACTTTGAATCCCGAGGCCCACAGGATGGAGTCGAAGTCCTCCGTGGTCCCGTCGGCAAACGACACCGCCCTGCCGTCGATGGCGACGACCTCACCGGTTACCCGGATACGACCGTGATCGATCCAATAGGTCAGAAGGCTGTTGACGACGGGAAGGTTCTTGAACAGGTTCCGGCTGGCGGGCCTCGGAAGCCCGCGATGGCTTTCAGGGTTTCCGAGCGCGACTCTCACCAGCTCACGCAGGACGCGCTCCTGAAACCACACCGGCAGTTTCGCGACGAGCTTCAGCTCGCTGCGCGGCCTGCCGTACAACGTCTTGGGCTGGTAGACCCGCCCGCCCCTGATCGAGATGCTGGTCGTGAAGCCCGCCTGCGCGGCGTCGACGGCCAGGTCGCATCCGGAATTGCCCGCGCCCACCACCAGGACTCGCCGTCCTTTGAGATCCTCGGTGTTCGTGTATTCGGACGAGTGCAGGGAAACTCCGGTGAATCCGTCGGCGAGAGCCGGGAGATCGGGATCCCACAGGTGCCCGTTGGCCACGATCACCGCGTCGAACCGTCGCGTCGAACCGTCGGACGTCGTGACGAGCCAGCCCTGGCTGGAGTCCCCGTTGACGGGACGGATCCGGACCACCTCTGTGGAGAATCGAATGTGGTCGGTCAGTCCATTGCTTATGCCGTAGTCGACGATGTAGTCCCGCATCTGGTTGCGGCTGGGGAACATCGGATAGGTGTCGGGCATCCTGCTGTCCAGGAAGCCGGAGGAATCCCGGGGCGTGATCAGGTGCAGTGCCTCGTAGTCCGTGTGCCAATGCCCGCCGATGCGGTCATCGCGCTCGAAACACGTAACGTCATGGCCTGCGCTCACCAGCGCCTTAAGCGCGGCCAGGCCGGCTGCCCCCGCGCCGATGATGCAGTACGCGGGTTTGGTGGACTTTGCCACGTTGATACTCCTCCTTAGGAAGGTGGCTCAAGGGTGCGCGGGGGTCGTCACGGGTGCCCCGTCGTATCGGACCGACGGAGGCGCGGAGGCCGGGCGGCGCCGCCGTCGCGGTGAACACCCGGGCCGCCGGGGGAAGGTGGGCGAGCCCGCCCGCCGCCGGGCGGGCTCGCACCGCGCATGACCTTGCCGTCGGATACCGCCGACGGCGACATCCCGCATGGGCGGCGACCGGGTGTGTTCCGTCTCGCCGCGGATGCGGGCATGGGGTGACGCCGGCCTTCAGGGGGTCGTGCGCGGGGGCAACGCGTCGAGATAGTCGTTCAGCTGAACGACGAACTCCTCGGGAAGACCGGCTGAACGCGAGCCTCCGCGGACCAAGCCCACGTACGCGTCGTCGGGGGTCTCCGGTCGCAGAGGATCCGTCAGGAAGTACGTCGTGACCGTCATGGGCTCGCCCTGCGCCGTGGTGACGTCGATGGGCAGGCGCCGGAACCAGTCGCGGTCGACACCTGACGCCCGGTCGAGGCCGGCCATCTCCGAATCGGGAACCCGGTAGACGACTCCGTACGCCTCCGTACCCGGGGCCTCGGCCAGGTGGCATCCCACACGGCCGGCCTCCGCGTCGTAGGCCCAGAACTCCAGCCGGTGGCCGGGGAAGGAGGCGACGGCGACCTTCTCGGCGCCCGGGCAGTATCTCTGCATCTCCGCGGTGCCCAGCAGGGTGCCGTACCCGAAGTAGTAGGTGGTCAATTCGTCAGATGCCGAGGTCATTGTCAATCCTCTGAGTAGTGAGCTTCGGGGCCAAAGGGAGAACGCTCACCCGATGGTGCGTTTGAGGTATTCCGCTCCGGACACCGGGAAACCGGCGCCCGCGAATCGATTCAGGTTGAACGGCGTCAGGTCGACGGTCTTCGCGCCGTGGCCGAGAATCAGCTCGCTGAGGGACAGCCCCGCGGCCGGTGCCACCTTGTGCCCCTTGCCAGCCCCGGCGACGTTCAGGTACAGCCCGGGCATCTCATCCACCCCGCCGATGATGGGCTTGCCGTCCGGGGCGTAGGTGTCGGCTCTGGTCCATGACCGCCGGACCTTCGAGCCGCCGAGTACCGGTATCCGGGACGTGACCTTCGCGATCCCCACCTCGTTGGCGGCCGGATCGACGCGCAGGCCGTAGCTGTCGGGATCGACCGGCTTCCCGGTGAACTCGTCGTGGAGCGTGATGATGCCGCGACGACCACCGCGGGGCGTCAGCCAGGAATCGGTGATCGGATCCATGTACGAGCTGACCGGGCCGAGTCCTTCGGGAAGGTCGATCTCACCCACGGATATCGCACGTGACTCCAGGGGCAGCTCGACACCCGCCGACGCGGCGAGGTGTTTCGCCCAGGCACCGGCCGCCAGCACGACGGTGCGCGTGGCGACGGTCTGCCCGTCGGCGGTCAGGACGCCCGCCACTCCGCGGTCGTCGACCAGAATCCTGGTGGCGTCCGTGGGGTTCACGGTGACCCCCAGCCGCTCCACCGCGGCGAGGAGCGTCGTTGTGCACAACCAGTTGTCGGCCGTTCCGGCGTTGGGCTCGTAGACCGCCGCGCCGATCCCGTGGAGGTCGAAGTAAGGGTGGAGGTCGGAGATCTCCCCGGGGGTGAGGACGAGCGCCTCGACCCCGAGCCCGTGCTGAATGGCGACATTGGTCTTGAGGCTTTCGACCTCGCTCTCGTCGACGAAACGAATGAAGCCCGAGGGGAGCCACCCGTTGGGCGCCCCCACGTGCTCCTGCCAGTGCTCGAAGAACGGCATGCTCGCCGCCGCGAGAGCCGCCTCGGGCCTGTTGTCGTGGTGGGTCCTGAGCAGGCCCACAGCGTCCTGAGACGCGCCACGGTCATCCATGGTTCCGGTCAGGACGGTGACTCGCCCCGCGCCCAGCCGGGCCAGGTGATACGCGGTCGCGGCACCGTTGAGGCCGCCGCCGATGACGACGACGTCTTGTGTCACGGTCATGGGTTGATTCGCTCTCTTCTGACGTTTGGATACGGTCGTCGGCTATTCATCGGGGATGAGGACGGGATTGGCGCGCCCCGCGTCGGGGCAGGTCTCGGCCCCGTCGTAGGTCGCCCGCAACTCCGCCGCGTAGGACCGCGGCAGGTCCCATGCCTCAACGCCGGCCACGATGTGGTCCCATTCGTAGTCCGGGACCCTCATCGGCTCGCCCGGATTGTTCAGGCAGTAGGTCCAGCAGTCGTAGACGACACCGTCGTCTCCGTACACGGTGAGGAACCGAGCCTCGTTCGCCGCGAAGACCCGTGCGTTCTGAGGCGGGCTCATCGCGATGACCGCGCCGTACGCGACGCGGCCCCAGGCGTCACCGGTGTCCGAAAGGTGGCACCAGCCCTTACCGCCCTCCAAGTCCGCCGACCGGCGGAACTCGACTCGCCGGTTGTGGGCCCTGCCCAGGGTGACAACCCTCGCACTGGGAGCCCTCGCTTTGAGGAGGCGCGGGTCCAGCCATGTGCAGTAGGCGAAGTAGTAGCCGATATCGTCCGTGCTCATGAGTCGTGATCTCCGATTACGCAGCCACCGCCGCGCGGTTGTTGCCGTTCTGGTGTCTAGAGCCGGTGCGATTCGACGAGGCGACGCAAGAATGCCTGCGTTTTCGGCCGGTCCGGGTTCGACAGAATCTTTTCCGCGGGGCCCTCCTCGTATATCCCGCCCTCGGCGACAAAGCACACCCGGGTGGCGACCTCACGCGCGAAACTCATCTCATGGGTCGCCAGCAGCATCGTCATGCCCTCGTTCGCGAGCTCGCGAACGATCTCCAGGACTTCGCCGACGAGCTCCGGATCGAGAGCGGAGGTGATCTCGTCCAGCAGAAGGGCCTGCGGGGACATGGCAAGCGTGCGGGCGATGGCCACCCGCTGCTGCTCGCCTCCCGAGAGCGCCTCGGGGTATTTGTCGATCTTCTTCGACAGGCCGACACGCGAGAGGAGTTCGAAGGCCATGTCCCGCGCCGCCCGCTTGTCCCTGCCCAGGACACGCAGCTGAGCGACCATGACATTTTCAATGGCCGTCATGTGCGGGAAGAGATTGAAATGCTGGAAGACCATCCCCACGCGGCGGCGCACGGCGTTTATGTCCACGATGGGACTCGACACCTCAAGGTCGCCGACGAAGATGCTCCCGGCCTGAATGCTCTCCAGCCCGTTAATGCATCGGAGCATTGTTGATTTACCGCAGCCGGACGGGCCGATAAGACACACGACCTCGTGCTTGTCGACCCGGAGGTTCAGATCCTTAAGAACACTTATGGACCCGTAGGTTTTTCCGACATTCTCAAGTTTGACGAATGACATTCATCTACGCCTTTCCCTGGCGTTTGCGAGCCGAGCGCACAATGATGTAGTCCGTGAGCCGCGACAGCGGCAGTGTGACGATCAGGAAGCACAGGGAGACTCCCACCAGGGGGCTCAGGTTGGACATGAAGGTGACCTGAATTCTCGCTGTCGTGAGACCTTCGACCAGACCGAGCACCGAGAGCAGCGAGGTGTCCTTGAGCACGGAGATGTACCAGTTCAGCAGCGAGGGCAGAGTCGCCCGGATCGCCTGGGGCAGGATGATGTGGCGCATGGCGCCGAAGTATCCGAAACCCAGTGAACGCGCCGCGGCGAGCTGTCCGCTCGGAATGGCGTCGATGGCTCCGCGGAAGATCTCGGCGACGTAGGCGCCGTAGACGATGACGAGGGCTATGGCCCCCGTCTGGTACAGCGACATGTTGGCGAAGAATTCAATGCCGGTGGCGGGCAGCCCGAAGCCGATCAGCAGGATCGTCAGAAGACCCGGAAGCGCGCGAAACAGATCGATATAGCCAACGACGATAAGCCGTATGGGAAGATACGCCCGGCCGGGTATGGAACGGCCCACGACAAGAATCAGAGACCAGATCACGATTCCGATCTCGGCAATGATCGAGACATACAGGTTACCGAGAAAGGCGCCGCCGATTTCCGGGATGCTCGTCTTGAGGGCGTCCAGGTCGAAATACGCACGCAGCACGGCGTGATCGTTGAGCAGGAGAAAAGCCGTGAGCGCCCCCACGATCAGGGTGGTGAGGGCTGCGCCGAATGCGTACGTCGCCCAGTCCCGCGCTCTCACGGCCTGCGCGACGGAGGGTCTCCCCTCCCGCACCGACCTGCGATATCCGACCGCGCCTGCGAGCGAGACCAGCCCCAGCGGCGGGAAAACCACCGTCGCCACGATCGATGGAATCATGCTCGGGAACCTGCGCGGTGCGCTGTCGCCATCGGAATCAACCTGGCCGACGGCCAACAGGCCGTCCGGCGACTGCGCTGGATCCCCAATGGTTTGATTCATGGTTCGCTTCCCTGCTCGGCGGGAAAGCTCGACCGCCGTCCCCGTGGACGGCGATCGAGCTCTCTCGCGTGATCACTTCTTTGGTGGCCGACCGGAGCCGGCGGCAGACGTCAGCGTCAGCTGAACGACGGGCATGTCGGCACGGAGGCCGGGTCCACCCCACCGAGGGTGGGCAGAACGTTCTTGTCCTGCATCGCCTTGAGGGTCCCGTCCGCCTGGTACTTCTTCAGCAGCTCCTGAACCTTCGGGAAGACCGCGGCGCCCTTGTTGAGGATCCAGGCGTACTGGCTTTCCTCGGGCAGCTGGCAGGCGGCCTGCATGCCGGCGTACTTCGGCGTCTGCATCTTGGCGAGGACCGACGGAAGGTTGCCGAGGGCACCGTCGATGCGGCCGTCCATCACCGCGTCGTACTTCTGCTGATCCTCGTCGAAGCCGAGGGGCTTGACATTGGGCTTGATCACCTTGTTGATGTACTGGGACGTGTCGCACGCGCCACAGGAGCCCAGCTTCAGGTCCCGGATCTTGTCCGCGGTGCTCGCGTCAACGCCCTTTTTGGTGGCGATCGCGATGTGGTCGGACCAGATGGGAATGGTCATGTCGAATTTCTCGACGCGCTCCGGAAGGATGGAGAAGGTGTCCGCGGAAATGTCATAGTTCTTCGCCTGGCCGCCAATCATGGCCGTGAAGTCGATCTTGTTGTACTCAACCTTGAGACCCAGCTCCTTGCCGATCTTCTCGGTCAGGTCGACGAAGTAACCACCCGTCGGGGCCGTGGGGTCGCTGCCGTCGATGAATCCGGCGTAAGGGAAGTCCGCAAAAACCACGGTAAGAACACCGGGCTTGACGGTCTCGATTCCGGACTTATTCTCGGCGACCGGCTCGGAACTTCCGCATGCCGCCGTCGAAAGGGCAGCCAAGAGCACCGCACTAATGGCCAGAGAAACGCGCTTCTTGATCATCACTTGCCTTTCAATGCTCCCAGACGTGGTATCATATTTTTGGTGTTCCACCCTGGGCACGGGTCGCGCTTTTCGAGGTGATGCAACAAGTGATAGATCGTCGTCCCGCCGCATTCCCCATCCGCTACGGCCGAGGACCAATCACCGTGGTGTGAGTCTCACGGGCGGCGGATGCAGTGTCCAGATGGCAAGACCACACCAATATTGCGCTGAGGATTAGCAATGCTAATCGCGGTCTTTCTCGATCTTGGCGTGGCCGGCGTCGGGCCCTGGCTCAGCGTTCCCTGGAGGCTCGCCGCAACCGAGGGATCTGGCCGCCTGCCAGGATCATGGCGACCTGACGTGGGGACAGCCGGTGCCGGGTCAGGTATGTGGTGCCCCGGGTCAGGTTGCGGAGGGTGACCTCGGTTCCCCCGACCAGCGTGCCGTGCAGGCCGTCGACGCCGAGTTCGTCGCCCGGCGCGACGTGGTCGTAGTCGGCCTCCTCGGTGAACTGCAGCGGCAGGATCCCGAAATTGGCCAGGTTCTGCCAGTGGATGCGAGCGTACGACTTGGCGACCACCAGGCGCAGTCCCAGGTACCGGGGGGCGATCGCCGCGTGTTCCCGCGACGAGCCCTGCCCGTAGTTGGCACCGGCGACGATGATGTGCCGCCCGGCCTGCCGAGCCCGCTCGGGGTAGCCGGGGTCGACCCGGCTGAAGGCGAACTCGGCCAGTTTGGCAATGTTGCTGCGGTACGGCAGGGCCTGGGCGCCGGCGGGCAGGATTTCGTCGGTGGACACGTTGTCCCCGACCTTGATGACCACCCGGGCCGTCAGACTGTCGGGCAGCGGGTCCAGTTCGGGCAGCGAACCGATGCTGGGCGCCTTCACCAGCGTCACCGTGCTCGCTTCGGCGGCCGGCGGCGGCGGTTCCAGCATGGCGGTGTTGACGGCGGCGGTCTGCGGCAGCCCCAGGACGGGATAGTCGACACCGAGCAGGCCGGGCAGGTCTCGGGGATCGGTGATCCGGCCGGTCAGAGCGGCGGCGGCTGCGGTCTCCGGCGAACAGAGCCAGACCCGGTCGTCGGTCGTGCCGGACCGTCCGGGAAAGTTGCGGGGGAATGTGCGGAGACTGTTGGCCCCCACCGCGGGGGCCTGTCCCATGCCGATGCAGCCCATGCAGCCTGCCTGGTGAATGCGGGCTCCGGACCGGATGAGATCGAGGGTGGCGCCCATCGCGGTCAGCTCGGCCAGGGTCTGCCGGGAGGTCGGGTTGATGTCCAGGGACACCTGCGGGTGCGCCTGCCGGCCGCGCAGAACGGCCGCGACCACGGCGAAGTCCCGCAGTCCGGGGTTGGCCGACGAACCGACCACCACCTGGTGCACATCCTCACCCGCGACCTGCCGCACCGGCACCACGTTGCCCGGAGAGCTCGGCATGGCGATCAGCGGCTGCAGGCCCGACAGGTCGATCTCATCGGTGACGTCGTAGCCGGCGCCGGTGTCGGCGCAGATCTCCACGAATTCGTGCTCACGCCCCTCGGCCTGCAGAAACGCCCGTACTCTGGTGTCGCTGGGAAACACGGTGGTGGTCGCCCCGAGCTCGGCGCCCATGTTCGCGATCACGTGCCGGTCCATGGCGGACAGGCAGTCCAGCCCGGGACCGTGGTACTCGACGATCCTGTTCACACCGCCGTTGACGCCGTGACGGCGCAGCAGTTCCAGGATCACGTCCTTGGCACTCACCCATGCCGGCAGCACTCCGATCAGCCGTATCCCCCAGATCTGCGGCATCGTCACGTACAGCGGTTCGCCGGCCATCGCCAGGGCGACCTCCAGGCCGCCCACCCCGATGGCCAGCATGCCCAGCGACCCGGCGGCGCAGGTATGTGAGTCGGATCCGGCCATGGTGGCGCCCGGCACCCCGAAGCGCTGCATGTGCGCGGGGTGTGACACGCCGTTGCCGGGCCTGGAGTACCACAGCCCGAACCGCCGGCACGCCGAGCGCAGGAACAGGTGGTCGGCCATGTTCCGCTCGTCGGTCTGCAACAGGTTATGGTCGACGTACTGCACCGACACCCCGGTACGGATCCTTTCCAGGCCGAGGGCTTCCAGCTCCAGCATGACCATGGTGCCGGTCGCGTCCTGGGTCAGGGTCTGGTCGATGCGCAGTCCTATCTCTTCGCCCGGCACCATCTCACCGTCGACCAGATGTGCTGCTATGAGCTTTTCGGCCACATTGAGTCTCATCCCCGTCACCTCTTCTCCGGCCTGTCCGCCGAGCGCCGGGGTCTCCTCGACGGCTCCGAGCGCACTCCTCGGCGGCCGACCCCGTGCTCACGGTCTCTCACCTGCCGGCGTCGCGGCTGTCGCCCGGCGCCTGTACGGCGTGCCGGACCTCCGGAGACACCCGCGGGTGTGTTCCAGGTCCGGACTTTCCTGGACTCACCTCCATGATGTCCCCGTTCGACCACACGGGCCAGGTGTACCGCTCCGCTCACGGGGCTGGCGCGCGCCTTTCCTACGGTGTGCCGTTCCAGGTCGGGGGGGCGAGTATCGCGTCCATGCGCCGCAGCTCGTCGCGGTGGAGCGCGCTCAGACGCGTCAGGACCCGCTCCCCCTCCGAGGTCAGCAACACCCGCACCGCCCGGCCGTCGTCCGGGTGTGTGTCCCGCTTCACCAGTCCCTGCCTCTGGGCTCGATTGACCAGTTCGACCACGCTGTGATGACGTAGCTGGAGCCGGTCGGCGAGTTCCCCCACGGTCGCCCACTCCCGGCCGGGAAACCCTTTCAACGCCAGCAGCAGCTGATACTGCTGGGGAGTGAGGCCGTCCCTGCGCACCGTCTCCTCGCTGAAGCGCAGATAGCGGCGGATCCCAAACCGGAAGCGAGCCAACGCCTCGAAATCCTGCTTCGTCAGGGGTTCGGACTCCGTTTCCCCACCCTGTCCTCCGCCCTGCGCCGCCGCTCCGGTACGACGCCGCGCTTGCTCGATCTCTGGATTCGCCACACCGCGAGTGTATCGTAATACGACATATTTGGACCACGGCCGTACGTTCACGCCACCCCGGAGCGCCCCCTGGGACGCCCACCCCTCACGGTGGCCACCGGCCCCCCGGCGGGACACCGGCCTCCTTGCCTGGACGGACCAGGTACGGGCCGCTCGACCTGCACAGCAAATAAGGCTTATGTCGGATATTTTATATCGTGCTACGATAGAAAAGTTCGGGTAGACGCAGCGACAAGACGGCACCCGACAGACAGGCACCCCTAGGAGGTGTGTCGTGCTCAGTGACCGCGAACGTGAGGCACTGCGCGAGATCCAATGCCGACTGCTGGTCGAGGATCCGGGCTTCGCGCAGTCCTTCAACGCCGACGTGCGGCGCCTGAACCGCGCGTCACCCGACCTGACCTGGTGGACCTACACGAACCTGCTCGTGCTCAGCCTGACCTTCGGGGTGATCCTGCTGATGGCGGGCACACCGGTCGGCGCCCTGATGTTCACCGTGACGGCCGCGGCGCTCTGGCAGGCGCGGCGTCGACGGGACCGCTCCGGCCACCCTCGACCGTGACGGCCCGCGCGCCGCACCGGCTCCGGGCTCGGCGGACCTCACCCCCCCCCGCCGAGACGGGCCGGCCCCCTCCCCGAGCGGAGCCCGGCGGAACCGGTTATCGATCCAAAGGTCCTCGGATCGCCGGCGGAAGTCACCCCCGCCGGCCCGAGGGCGGATGTCGGAGGATGAAATGATCACCATCATCCCTGCCCTGGTCCTGCTACTGGGCCTGTTGTGGCTCGGGACGGGTGTCCGGGTCGTCAAACAGTTCGAGCGGGGCGTCGTGTTCCGGTTCGGGCAGGTCCGCGCCGAGGTCCGCGGTCCCGGGCTGGCCCTGATCGTGCCGGTCGCCGACCGGCTGCAGAAGGTCAGCATGCAGATCATCACCATGCCGGTGCCCGCCCAGGACGGCATCACCCGTGACAACGTGACGGTCCGCGTGGACGCCGTGGTCTACTTCCGGGTCGTCGATCCCGTACGCGTGATCGTCGACGTCCAGGACTACGAATCCGCCATTCGCCAGGTCGCGCTGGCCTCGCTGCGATCGATCATCGGCAAGAGCGAGCTGGACGACCTGCTGTCCAACCGGGAACGACTCAACCAGGGGCTGGAACTGATGATCGACAGCCCGGCCGTGGGCTGGGGTGTGCACATCGACCGCGTCGAGATCAAAGACGTGGCCCTGCCGGAGTCGATGAAGCGATCCATGTCACGGCAGGCCGAAGCGGAACGCGAACGGCGCTCCCGCGTCATCACCGCCGAGGGGGAACTGCAGGCGTCGGAGAAGCTGGCCCAGGCCGCCGAGACGATGACCGGGCACCCCGCCGCGCTGCAGCTGCGCCTGCTCCAAACGGTCGTCGAGGTCGCCGCCGAGAAGAACTCCACCCTCGTGCTGCCCTTCCCCGTCGAACTGCTCCGCTTCCTGGAACGGGCCACGCCCCCCGAGATCGACCGGCCCGCCGACCAGACCCTCCCGCGCTCCGCCCCGGCGCCGTCCATCGGACCGCCGATACCGGCCGGCCGTCCCGTCCCCGATACCGACGTCCTCGACCGGACCATGTCCAACGGCGCCTGAGGGCACCGGCGCCGTCCGGCTCCCGCGCGGGCTCGGCAGGCCGGAGCCCCGCGCTCCGGCCTGACCGCCCGCGAACCGCTCGCACCCGTGGGGGCGGGTGCCGTACCGGGTTCGGGGCTACCGGAGGGGAGCGGCCGCCGGGTGGACGCCTTCCGTCCGGTCACGGGGAGGCGCGCCCCTGTGCGGCGGGGGCGCGGTGACGTCCCGGCGATCCCCCCTGAGCTCGGCGTAGCGCAGCATCACGCCGCGCGCCACGGTGGCCGGGTTGTCCACACCGTAGACCGCGTAGAGCCGGCGCCCCGTCCTCGCCGACACCCGGCCGGTCCACCACCGGTAGACCATCCCGTCCGTCCAGACCACCAGATCCTCCCGTACCGACACCAGCGCCAGACCGTAGCCACCGTGAACGTCACCCTCGACGCCCTGTCGCGCCAGCTCGTCACGGAGCAGACCGGCGGCGTGTACGGCGGGCGTCCCGGCGAGCACACCTCGAACGATCACCACCGTCCACCTCCTCTCGGCATTCCATGGAAACGATCCGTCGTTTCCTCTTCCCAGAGTGAACAGGAGTGATTACTTTCTGTAGATGTTCGACTACGAAGAGGTACATGCACCTCGGTTCGGGTCGGCTGTAGGTCCCGCCCCGAACCGTGTAGGACCCAGAAAAACGGGAGCCCCCATGCCCGCACCGAAAGAGCTGGACCCCAGCACGAGCGTCACCGCCTACTGGGGGTCCGAGTTGCGCAGACTGCGAGAGGCGATGGGCTGGAGCCAGCAGGAGCTGGCGAGGCGCACCTCCTACTCCACCTCACTGGTCGGCCTGATCGAGACCGCCGCCCGCGCCCCGACCAGGAAGTTCGCACAGCGGTGCGACGAGGTGCTGGAGACCGGCGGAACGCTCATCAAGCTCTGGCCGCTGATCGGCAGGGAGTCCTCACCCGCCTGGGTCCGCTCCCTGTTCGAGCTGGAGTGGGAGGCGCGAACGCTGCGTAACTACCAGCTCTCCGTGGTGCCGGGGCTGCTGCAGACCGAGGACTACGCGCGGGCGCTGACCCGGGCGGGACGGCCGTTCGACACCGAGAAGGAGGTTGAGGAGATGGTGACCGTGCGTATGCAGCGGCAGCGGCTGCTCGACCGGCCGGACCCCCCGATCCTCTTCGTCCTGCTGGACGAGGCCGTGCTGACCCGCCCCATCGGTGGTGGCGGTGTCATGCGCGACCAGCTCGAACACCTCCTGAAAGCCACGATGCGACCGAGGGTCACCATCCAGGTGATCCCGTTCGAGGTGGGTGCCTACGCCGGACTGGCCGGGCCCATCCTGGTGCTCTCCTTCAAGGGCGCGCCCGACATCGTGTACATGGAGAACGCGGAATCCGCGCAGCTCATGATCGATCCGGGCCGAGTCGACCCGCTGTCGGCCCAGTTCGACGCGCTGCGCTCCTATGCCCTACCGCAGGCCGCGTCCGCGGCCTTCATCGAGAAAAGGATGAGCACATGGATCTGACCGACGCCCGGTGGCACAAGAGCAGCCGCAGCAACGGCAACGGCGGCGAATGCGTGGAAGTGGCCGTCAACCTCCCCGGCGTCGTCGCGGTACGCGACAGCAAGAACCCCGGGGGCCCCGCCCTGCTGTTCACCCCCCAGGTGTGGGCCGACTTCCTGACCCGGATCAAGACCGGCACGGTCTGAGCCGGACACGGACGACCCCCCGCCACCCCGGTAGGGGGCCGTCACCTCACAGGGGCAGGACACCGCCCGCCTTGATCGCTTTCATCGCGATCTGCGAGGTCAGCTTGTCGAGGCCGGGCAGACGGCCGAGCTTCTCCAGGCAGAGCTGGCTGTAGGACTCCATATCGGGCACCGCGACCCGTAGCACGTAGTCGGGACGGCCGAACATGCGCAGGCACTCGACCACGTCGTCGATCTCCATGACGGCCGCCTCGAAGGCGGTGACGGTCTCGGCGTCCTGTCCCTCCAGCTCGACATAGGCGAGGACCTGGAATCCACGCCCGACGGCTACCGGGTCGATCACGGCCCGGTAGCCACTGATCACCCCCGACTCCTCCAGGTTACGGACCCGGCGCAGGCACGGCGAGGGGGTCAGCCGCACCCGCTCGGCGAGCTCCAGGTTGCTGAGCCGACCCTCCAGCTGCAGAAGGCCGATAATTGCGCGATCGGTGGCATCCATGACAACAGATGCTAGCCATACAGCGAATGTCCGGTGAATGTTGACACCATATTTCGCCTTACCTGAAATAACCTTGCGGCAACCGCAACGGCACCGGGAGACGGGACCAACGATCATGACGATCTCCGCCGAGGCTCGCGGGACGGCTCCCGACGACAGGTACACCCTCGACGAGGGCCAGGTCTTCATGACCGGCACGCAGGCGCTGGTCCGGGTGATCCTCGACCAGATGCGGGCCGACCGCGCCGCCGGTCTCGACACCGGCGCGCTGGTCTCGGGCTACCCCGGCTCCCCACTCGGCGGCTTCGACCTGGAGCTCTCCCGCTCGCGGCGGCACACCGAGCCGCTGGACGTCGTGCACCGGCCGGGTCAGAACGAGGAACTGGGCGCCACCGCGGTCTGGGGCAGCCAGCTCGTGCCCGTGCTCCCCCGGCCGCGCAAGGCGGGCGTCCTGGGCGTCTGGTACGGCAAGGCCCCCGGCGTCGACCGCGCTGCCGACGCGCTCCGGCACGGCAACTTCGTCGGCGCCCACCCGGAGGGCGGCCTGATCGCCCTCTGCGGCGACGACCCGGCCTGCAAGTCCTCCACGCTGCCCTCGGCCACCGAGAGCGCGCTCGCCGCGCTCGGCATGCCGATCGTCCACCCCGGCAGCGTCCAGGAACTGCTCGACCTGGGCCGCCACGCGATCGCGGCCTCCCGGGCCAGCGGTCTGTGGGTGGCGGTGAAGGCGGTCACCAACGTGGTGGACGCGACCGGCACGGTCACCGTCGGCGCCGGACGCGTCGTCCCCGTCATGCCCGTCGTCGAACACGAGGGCAGGCCGTACCGGCATGTGCCCGACGCCACCCTGCTCGCGCCCTGGTCACTGGAGATGGAGCGGACACTCGTCGGGCCGCGCCTGGAGCTGGCCCGCGCCTACGCCCGTGAGAACGGCCTGAACCGGATCACCGCCGATCCCCGCGACGCCCGGCTCGGCATCGTCGCCTCCGGCACCGCCTACCACGACGTACGCGAGGCGTTCCGCAGGCTGGGCGTGGACCCCGCCGGGCTCGGCGTCCGCATCCTCAAGATCGGCATGCTCTGGCCGCTGGAGCCGGAGATCGTCCGGACCTTCGCCGGGGGGCTCGACGAGATCCTCGTCGTGGAGGAGAAGGGCCCGCTGCTGGAGACCCTGGTCAAGGACGTCCTGTACGGCACCGCGAACGCCCCGCGCGTCCTGGGCAAGCTCGATGAGAACGGCGCCCCGCTGATCCCCAGGACCGGGGGCGTCGACGCCGACCTGGCGGCCGGGGTGGTCGCCTTCCGGCTGCGCCGGGCCGGCCTGGACGACGCGGCGGGGGCACGGGTCGCGAAGGGCCTGGCCGTGATCTCCCGCCCTGCGCCGCTAAAACTGCTCGGCCCGCGGCGCACCCCGTTCTTCTGCTCCGGCTGCCCGCACAGCCGCTCCACGGCGGTCCCCGACGGCGCGCCCGTCGGGGCGGGGATCGGATGCCACACGATGGTGGTGCTCAACCGCGAGGGCAAGGGCACGCTGACGGGACTGACCCAGATGGGCGGCGAGGGCGCCCAGTGGATCGGCCAGGCACCGTTCACCGACACCCCGCACATCTTCCAGAACCTCGGCGACGGAACCTTCCACCACTCCGGTTCGCTCGCGGTGCGCGCGGCCGTCGGCGCGGGCGTCGACATCACCTACAAGCTGCTCTACAACAGCGCGGTCGCGATGACCGGGGGACAGGCGATCACCCCGTCCCTGGCGGTGGCCGACCTGACCCGCTGGCTGGAGGTGGAGGGCGTGCGCCGGGTGATCGTCACCACCGACGAGCCGGCACGCTACCGGAGGGTCGCACTCGCCCGGATCGCCGAGGTCCGCGACCGCGCCCACCTGGAGGAGGCCCAGCGTGAGCTGGCCTCGGTCCCCGGCGTGACGGTGCTCATCCACGACCAGGGGTGCGCGGCCGAGAAGCGGCGGCTGCGCAAGAGGGGCGACCTGCCCGACCCGGTCAGGCGAGTGGTGATCAACCAGCGGGTGTGCGAGGGGTGCGGCGACTGCGGGCAGAGGTCCGGGTGCCTGTCGGTGCTGCCGGTGGAGACCGAGTTCGGCCGCAAGACCGAGATCCACCAGTCGTCCTGCAACAAGGACTACTCGTGCGTGGAGGGCGACTGCCCGTCCTTCCTGACCGTCGTGCCCGGCGGGAGAGGCGGCGGGCACGCCGTCGCGTCCGCCCCGCCGGCCCCTCCGCGGAGGATGCCCCCGCCGGCCCCGCGCGGCGGGGAGGCGGCGATCAGGCTGGTCGGCATCGGCGGCACCGGCGTGGTGTCGGTG
Source organism: Streptosporangium sp. NPDC004631 (assembly GCF_053601935.1). Taxonomy (NCBI): domain Bacteria; kingdom Bacillati; phylum Actinomycetota; class Actinomycetes; order Streptosporangiales; family Streptosporangiaceae; genus Streptosporangium; species Streptosporangium sp. NPDC004631. The sequence continues at coordinate 23,244 of NZ_JBSGCR010000018.1, forward strand.
GCGCAGCTCCTCGGCACCGCGGCGATGCTGGACGGCAGGCGGGCGCGCGGACTCGACCAGACCGGGCTGGCCCAGAAGGGCGGCACGGTCGTCTCCGACATCCTGATCTTCGAGGGCGACGACGACCGGCCGGGACGGGCCGGGACCGGCGGCGTGGACGTCTATCTCGCGCTCGACCTGATCGGCGCCACCGACCCCGGGCATCTGCGCGCCGCGGATCGGGAACGGACCGTCGCGGTGGTCTCCACCAGCGTGGTCCCCACCGGCTCCATGGTCGTCGATCCCACCGCGCACACCACCGATCTCGGCTCGCCGATCGCCTCGCTGGAGTCGCGCACCCGGCGCGAGCTGAACGTCTACCTCGACGCCGAGGGCATGGCCCGGGCGCTGTTCGGCGACCACCTGCAGGCCAACACGATCGTGGTCGGCGCGGCCTGGCAGCGAGGGCTCATCCCGCTCAGCCTGGAGGCGATCGAGCGGGCCGTACGGCGGAGCGGCGGCAAGACCGCCGACCGGACCGTCGCCGCCTTCCACTGGGGCCGGGCGGTCGTCGCCGACCCGGAGGCCGTGGCGCGGGCGACCGCCTCGCCCGTCCCCGCCGAGCCGGCGCCGGACCCCGAGACGATGAGGCTGATCGACTCGGTCGCCGCCCCGGGCACCGAGCTGCACCGGATCCTCACGGTCCGGGTGCCCGACCTGGCCGCCTACCAGAACCGGCGCTACGCCGCCGGTTACGTCGACGCGGTCCGCACGGTCCTGGCCGGGGAGCGGAGGACCTCGGCCGGGTCGTGCCCGATCACCGAGGCCTACGCCCGCCGGCTGCACCGCCTGATGGCCTACAAGGACGAGTACGAGGTGGCCAGGCTCCACCTCGACCCGGCCGAGCGTGCCCGCGTCGCCGCCGAGTTCGGCCCCGGCGCGAAGATCTCCTACAACCTGCATCCGCCCGTGCTGCGCGCCGTGGGCGTGAACCGCAAGATCCGCATCGGCGGCTGGTTCGATCCGGTCTTCCGCCTGCTGTACGGCATGCGCGGGCTGCGCGGGACCCGGCTGGACCCGTTCGGCCTGGCCAGGGTGCGCGGGACCGAGCGCGCCCTCCCGGGCGAGTACACCCGTCACGTGCACCACGCCCTGTCGCACCTGCGCCCCGGCAACCGGGAGCTGGTCCTGGAGCTGGCCGAGCTGCCGGACCTGATCCGCGGCTACGAGGACATCAAGCTGCGCAACGTGGCCGCCTACCGGGAGCGGGTCGCCGCACTGCTGGCCAGGCTCTGACCCGGCACCGGCCGGGCGGTGCCCCACCGTCTCAGACGCCGGCGTCCGCCGGAGGCGTTCGGCCACCCGGCCGTTCCCGATCACGAAGGCATGTCCGGGCCGGGTGCGGGCCGGACGGCCCCTCTCCGCGCGCCATGAAAATCATTGCCGAAATTTCCGTAAACTGTAACATTTTATAGCTACGGGCGCGAGCGATTCTCAAATTGTATGGTCGCACGGCCGTTCCGCTCCCGAATAGCCGGAGAAAGAGTCGATGGATGTGCGGTTTCCACTGACATCTATGGACACACGGGTAAGTGGCGCGATGTACTACCTCATCAATCACATGGCTGGATCCGGATGGCGGACTCTGGGAGGAATGAACGCATGAGTACCGTCGTCCTCGACAACGTGAGCAAGGTCTACCCCGGCGGGCACCTCGCGATCGACCGGATGAGCCTGCGGGCCGACAAGGGGGAGCTCCTCGTCCTGCTCGGGCCCTCCGGGTGCGGCAAGTCCACACTGCTCCGGATGATCGCGGGCCTGGAGGAGATCACCTCCGGGGACCTGTGGCTGGGGGGCGCGCTGGCCAACGACCTCGCGCCACGTGACCGGGACGTCGCCATGGTCTTCCAGAACGGCGCGCTCTACCCGCACCGCACGGTGCGCGGCAACATCTCCTTCCCGCTGGAGGTCGCCAAGATCGCCCCGGAGACGGTGAGGGAGCGGGTGACCCAGCTGTCGAAGGCGCTGCACATCGGCGAGACCCTGGAGCGCCGCCCGGGAACGCTCTCCGGCGGTCAGCGCCAGCGCGTCGCGATGGGCCGCGCGATCGTCCGCCAGCCCTCGCTCTTCCTGATGGACGAGCCGCTCTCCAACCTGGATGCGGGAATGCGCACCGAGTTGCGCATGGAGATCTCCTCGCTGGTCCGCTCCCTCGGCGTCACCACGGTCTACGTCACGCACGACCAGGTGGAGGCCCTGACCCTGGCCGACCGCATCGCCATCATCAACCGCGGTGTGCTCCAGGACGTCGGCACCCCCACCCAGGTCTACAACGACCCGGCCACCGCCTTCACCGCCGCCTTCCTCAGCTCCCAGCAGCTCAACCTGCTGGCGGCCACCGTGCGCGCCCCGCAGAACCGGTTCATCCTGCTGGACTTCGGCCCGCACCAGATCACGATCCCCTGGAGCGACCCCAGGGCCTACGCCATCTCCCAGTACGTCGGGCACCAGATCATCGTCGGCCTGCGCCCGGACTGTCTCGCCCCGGTGCCCGAGACCTTCGACGGCCCCGTCTTCCTCGGCCGCGTCCGCACCCTGGAGTATCACGGCCACGAGTGGCTCGCCCACGTCGAGAGCGGGATCCCCACGGTGACCGTGCCCGAGCCGCCGGACCCCGGCCGGCACGTCGGCGACCCGGCGGCCTCCGCGTCCGGCGGCCGGGTCATGACCGCCCTCCGCCGCCTGTTTCCGGGGGTCGGACCGGCCCCCGGCCCCGAGCCGGAACCCGAACCGGAACAGGCCGGTGGCACCCACCGCAGAGCCGATCTCATCGTCCGGGTCGGCTCGCGGCCCGTCTGGCGCGCCGGCGAGCGCGTCCGCGTGGGGGTCGACGCGGGCCGCCTGATGCTCTTCACCCCGGACGGCTCCCGCATCGATCCCCCGCAGCGCTGACCGGCAGGGGGTTTCAGCGGCCGAGGATGGCCACGATCTCCACGACGCGGATGGCGCGATCCAGCTCCGCGCGGTGAAACGACGGGCCCTCGGTGCGGGCGAGGATCAGGTGGAGGCTCGCGCCGGGAACGGGAAGGCTCATGAACCGGTGACGGCCCGCGCTGAGGGCGCAGGGGCGCAGGGACCTGAGATCCGCCGCCTTGACGCCGGTCAGGCCCCCCGCCTCGTCGAGGGAGTGCGGGGCCTGCCAGCTGCGGTGGACGAGCTCTCCGGTCTCCGACGACACGGCGACCGCCCACTCGGCGCTCACCAGGGCGGGGGCCGCGTCCACGAGGGTGACGAAGGCCCGGCCGGGGTCGGCGGCGACGTGCTTGAGCAGGTCGTAGTCGGGGGCGGCGCCGGGAATCTCCCTGGTGGGCCAGACGGCTTCGACCTGGATGCCGGGAACGGCCGACATCCGGTCCCGGACGCCGTCGGCGTCCGGGGCGCCGGGCCAGGAGACGGTGAAGTCGTCCACGGCCCGGCCGGCCTCGCGCTCCAGGACCGTCACCTGGAGAATGTCCGCGCCCAGCGTGCCGAGCACGCGTGCGACCTGCCCCAGGGCCCCGGGCCGGTCGGGAAAGGACACCCGTAGCCGCAACATCATCGTCGATCACCTCTCTCCGGACACAGGGTGTCCCAGACAGGTTTCGCGAAGGTTCCGGGGAGATGTCCAGGATAAGACCTTAAGTCCGGAAATATTAGTGTTGGTAGGCGCCCGCATCGGAAGGCCCGGACATTGGGGAGCCCGACACGTCACGGGCCGGCGGAGTGCCGCCGTACCAGTCGGGGCCGAGCTTGAGACCCCGGCCGAGTGCCGGAGAACCGGGCCGCAGCCGGAGGTCGTCGCGACCGCGGAAGCGGGGATCGGCCACCACGGACCTGGGGCCGAGCCTGAACCTGCGGGATTCGCCCTGGTAGACGCTGCCGCCCTCGTCGGCGCCCTTGCCGTCCTCGAACCCCATCTGGCCGCCGACCACCACGACGTTGTTGCGCAACCTGAGGATGCCGGGCGAACAGCCGTCGTGACAGGACCAGCCGATGGTGTCGCGGGCGGGCAGGTAGACCGAGTTGTGCACGGCGACGGTGCCGAGCACCGGGCCGACGACATGACCGGGACCACGGGTGATCAGGAAGGAGCCGCGCCTCTGCGAGGAGGTCACCACGTTGCCGGCGAACAGGTTACCGGTGGCGGTCTTGCCCTTCTCCGCGCCCAGCTCGACGAAGGTCTCGTTGTCCCTGGCGATGTTCTGGACGACCCGGTTACGGTCGCCGTTGAACACCTCCACCGCGGCGCCGTCGGTGCCGTAGTCGTGGCTCGCCGCGTAACTGCCGGTGATCACGTTACGGGCGACGAGGTTGTCGTCCCCGTTGAGCAGCACGCCGAAGGCCCCGGAGTCGTTGTCCCCGCCGCTGTCGTTGACGCTCATGCGGTTGTTGCGGGTCAGGACGCTGTTCCTGATGACGTTGTGGGACCCGATGACGTGGACACCGGCGACGTTACGGTCGGCGAGGACCCCGTTCAGCTCGTTGCGGGAGCCGCCCAGCTCGAAGCCCGACCAGCGGCAGTTGCTCGCGCGCACCCCGGCCACCAGCAGGTGGGAGCCGCTGAGCACCACGCAGTCGTCATCGGTGCCGCTGATCCTGGGAGCGGGGCCCTTGCCGTACGGCTCGACGGAGATGGGCCTGGCCGCGGTGCCCCTGGCACCGAGCCTCAGGGGGCCCTTCCAGCTGCCCCCGCGCCTGAGCAGCACGACGTCACCGGGGCGCAGCTCGGTGGCGTTGACGCTGTCCAGTGAGCGCCACGCCTTCGCGGGCGAGGTGCCGGGAGCCGAGTCGTCACCTCTGCGGGAGTCCACGTAGTAGACGTTGCGCGCCTTGGCTCCGGCGGGCGGCGTGACCACGACGAGCAGCCCGCCGGCCGTCAACGTCGCCAGCGCGGCCGTGGTCCATCGCGGCCTGGTGGACTTCATGCGGGCACGCTCCATTGCTGTCACAATCAGCCGGTCAGCGAAGATCTTGGCACACCGGCCGTCCACTGAGCCGTCGAGGTGACGGGTCACACAGCGAACCGTTACCACTCTTTCACCAGGACTCACCGCGGTGTCCCCCCTCCCCCGCGGATCCGGGGGCCGGGGAGGGATCTCCGGCTCGGAGCCCGGCGGGCTCCGAGCCGGCCGCCGTCACACGCCTTCGCACTCCCACCAGACGGCCGAGTCCGGGGCGAGCCGTGCCACGCCGCCCTCGACGGCCGGCGCCGCGCTGGCCAGCAGGACCCGCCCCCGGGCGGGCAGCTCGACCGGCTCGGCGGTCAGGTTGAGCGTGCAGGCGAAGCCGTCACCCCGGGTGAAGGCCAGCGTGCCCTCGGGGGAGTCCAGCCAGCGCAGCGGGGCGTCGTCGAAGGACCGCCGCTCCCGCCTGGTCCGGAGCGCCTCCCGGTACAGGCGGAGTGTGGAGCGCGGGTCCCGCAACTGGGCCTGGACGCTGAGCGGCCCCCAGGAGGCGGGCATGGGCAGCCAGGTCTCCCTCACCTCCGGCAGGCCGAAGCCGAAGTGCGGCCCGGCGTCGGTCCACGGGATGGGCACCCGGCAGCCGTCCCGGCCGTCGTCGGGGTTGCGCAGCCGCTGCGGGTCGCGCAGGAACTCCTCCGGCAGGTCGAGAACCTCCGGCAGGCCCAGCTCCTCCCCCTGGTAGAGGTAGGTCGAGCCGGGCAGCGAGAGCATCAGCAGCGCCGCCGCGCGAGACCTGCGGAGGCCGAGTTCGCCGCCGCCGTACCGGGTGACGTGCCGTTTGACATCGTGGTTGGACAGCACCCACGTGCTGGGCGCGCCGACCAGCCCCGCGGTGTCCAGCGACTCCTGGATCACGGCGCGGAACCGGGCGGCGTCCCACGGGGTGGTGAGGAAGTGGAAGTTGAACGCCTGGTGCATCTCGTCCGGGCGGACGTAGTTGGCCAGCCTCTCCGGGGACGGCGCCCACGCCTCGGCGACACCGATCCGCTCACCCGGGTAGGAGTCGAGCAGCCTGCGCCAGGCCCGGTGGATCTCGTGCACTCCGTCCTGGTCGAAGAACGGCACCACGGCGGTGCCGATCATCCGTATCTGGTCGGCGTGACCGACGTCGGGCAGGCCGTCGGCCTTGACCATGCCGTGGGCCACGTCGATGCGGAAACCGTCCACGCCCAGGTCGAGCCAGAACCGCAGGACCGCCTCGAACTCCGCGTGGACCTCGGGGTTGTCCCAGTTCAGGTCGGGTTGTTCGGGGGCGAACAGGTGGAGGTACCACTCGCCGTCGGGCAGCCGGGTCCAGGCGGAACCACCGAAGACCGACTCCCAGTCGTTCGGCGGCAGCCGGCCGTCCCTCCCCCTGCCGTGGCGGAAGACGTAGCGCTCCCGCTCGGGGGCGCCGGGACCGGCCTCCACCGCCCGCCGGAACCACACGTGCCGGTCGGAGGTGTGGTTGGGCACCACGTCGACGATCACCCGCAGGCCGTGCCGGTGCGCGTCCTCGATGAGGGCCTCGGCGTCGGCCAGCGACCCGAAGATCGGGTCCACGGCCCGGTAGTCCGCCACGTCGTAGCCGAAGTCGGCCATCGGCGAGGTGTAGAACGGGGTCAGCCAGACCGCGTCCACCCCCAGGTCCGCCAGATACCGCAGCCGGTCCCGCGCCCCCGGCAGATCCCCGATCCCGTCGCCGTTGCCGTCGGCGAAGCTGCGCACGTAGACCTGGTAGATCACCGCGTCACGCCACCACCGGGCGGTGGTGGCTCCGGCGTGGTCCATCCGGATGAGTTCGGTCATGTTGGTCCCCCGATCAAATGACGTATCAGGACGTGATGACACCGGCGACGAGGCCGGTGCCGGGTGACGCTGGACGAGATGGACATGGCGAAACCGGCCCACGCGGCGGAAGCCGCCGGGCCGGTTGGAGTACGCCGGACGTTACGCGGACGCGGACGGCACGGGAAGAAGTCTCTACAAGAGTCTGCAAACTCGTTACATGGTTGCGTAAAGACACCGGCCACGCGTGCTCCGCGGCGGAGGCGCCGTCCCGGGAATCCGCGGGCAGGGGGCGCTTCGCCGCCTTATCCGGGGTTTCGGGGGGCGCGCACCTCCCCGATTCACCGCCGACCGGCGGGGAACGACGAAGCCGGGGACCGCACCCGCGGGATGACGTGACCGCTCCCGTGGGCGGGCCACCGGGCTCCGGCCCGGCCGGCCGGGGGGCCGGAGCCCGTCGCGTCCCCCTGACCGAGGGGAACGGGAACGTGAGTCAGATCATCCGCGCACGTGACGGGGGCGAGCGGGACCTGCCGGAGGACAGGACGCCGGTCCCGGCCACCGGGGACTCCGAGGTCTCCGAGATCGGGGAGGCCGGAAGGGTCGAGGGGTGCGAGGGGTGCCGTCGCGCGCTGCCGAGGCCGCCGGGCCGCGTGCTCGACGCCGACCTGAGCAGGTCCTCGGCGCACTGGATCGACCGGAACACCGTCGTCTGGCGGGTCGAGCCGTCTCCCTCGCTCCGGTACTCCCTGGTCTTCTCCCCCGAAGGCGACATCGCCTGCGCGGAGGGAGACCTGACCGGCGGCTTCCGGGCCATCCGGCTGACCCTCGGCGCGCTCACCGAGGCGCAGCGGGCCGTCTGGCCACACCTGGCGGAGCACACCGCCCTCACCGTGGATCCCCGCGACGTCGCCCTCGCCGGACGGGCGCTGCGCGGCCAGGTGGTGGCCGTGGCGCGGGACGCCTCCGGCATGCCGCTGACCGCCACCGGCGTGCAGATCCCCGGTGTGCTCGACGACCTCTACGCCGCGGCGACCGGCGCCGAGCTCGGCCCGTCATGGGACGGGGCGCCCAGCCTGTCGGTCTGGGCGCCGACCGCGCGCACGGTCGGGCTGGCGCTGTACCGCGAGCCCAGGGGCGGCGTCCGCGGCGTCCGCCGGATGCGCAGGGACGACGCGACCGGCGTCTGGTCGGTGCGCGGCCTGCCCTCGTGGAAGGGCCGCTACTACACCTTCCTGGTCACGGTCTACTCCGCCGCCGCCGGCGGGATCGTCACCAACGAGGTAACCGACCCCTACAGCCTGTCGCTGGCCGCCGACTCCGTCCGCAGCCAGCTGGTGGATCTCTCCGACCCCCGCCTGCTGCCCGACGGCTGGTCCTCGCAGGTCAAGCCGCCGGCCGTACCCCAGCACCGGGCGTCGATCCACGAGCTGCACGTGCGTGACTTCTCCGCCTCGGACGTCTCCGTGCCCGCCGGCCTGCGCGGCACCTACGCCGCGTTCGCCGCCGACTCCGCGGGGATGCGGGAGCTGCGCGGGCTCGCCGACGACGGCCTGACCCACGTGCACCTGCTGCCGGTCTTCGATTTCGCCACCGTGCCGGACAGGAGGGCGGACCGGACCGAGCCGGAGGGCGACCTGGCCGCGATGCCGGCCGACTCCGAGCGGCAGCAGGACCGCGTCGCGGAGACCGCCGCCGGGGACTCCTTCAACTGGGGTTACGACCCGCTGCACCACAGCGCGCCCGAGGGCTCCTACGCCTCCGATCCCGACGGGCCCGCGCGGATCAGGGAGTTCCGGGAGATGGTGGCCGGGCTGAACAGGGCTGGGCTGCGGGTGGTGATGGACGTGGTCTACAACCACACCCACGCCGCGGGCCAGGCCCCCACCTCGGTGCTCGACCGCATCGTGCCCGGTTACTACCACCGGCTGCTCGACGACGGAGCGGTGGCCGCCTCCACCTGCTGCGCCAACACCGCGCCCGAGCACGCGATGATGGGCAGGCTCGTCGTCGACTCCGTCCTCACCTGGGCCCGCGAGTACCGGGTGGACGGCTTCCGCTTCGACCTGATGGGACACCACCCCAAGGCGAACATGCTGGCGGTCCGCGAGGCCCTGGACGGGCTCACCCTCGCGCAGGACGGCGTGGACGGCGCGTCGGTCATCCTGTACGGCGAGGGCTGGAACTTCGGCGAGGTCGCCGGTGACGCCCGCTTCGAGCAGGCCACCCAGCTCAACCTGGCGGGCACCGGGATCGGCACCTTCAACGACCGGCTGCGCGACGCGGTGCGCGGCGGCGGCCCCTTCGACGCCGACCCCCGGGTGCAGGGCTTCGGCTCCGGCCTGGCCGGGGCGCCCAACGGGGCCGAGGCCAACGGCACGGCCGAGCAGCAGCGGGCCCGTCTCCTGGGGTACCAGGACCTGATCAAGGTGGGGCTCACCGGCAACCTGCGCGACTACGTCCTCACCGCCTCCGACGGCAGGCGGGTCAGGGGTTCGGAGGTGGACTACCACGGCTCCCCCGCCGGATACGCCGCCTCACCCGCCGAGACCATCACCTATGTGGACGCCCACGACAACGAGACGCTGTTCGACGCGCTGGCCTACAAGCTGCCACAGGCGACGACGATGGCCGACCGGGTGCGGATGCAGGTGCTGTCGCTGGCCACGGCGGTGCTGGGGCAGGGCGTCTCGTTCGTGCACGCGGGCAGCGAACGGCTCCGCTCGAAGTCGCTCGATCGCAACTCCTTCGACTCCGGCGACTGGTTCAACCGGCTGCTCTGGGACTGCTCGCGGGGCAACGGCTTCGGCGCCGGGCTGCCTCCCAGGGCGGGCAACGAGGACAGGTGGCCTTACGCGCGGGCGCTCCTCGCCGACCCGGCGCTCCGGCCCGGCCGCGCGGCGATCGGCGCGACGCGGGCCCGGTACGGCGAGCTGCTCCGGATCCGCTCCTCCTCCCCCGCCTTCGCCCTCGGCTCCCTGGCCGAGGTGCGGCGGCGGCTGACCTTCCCCACCGCCGGCGCCTCGGAGATCCCCGGAGTGGTGACCATGCACCTGGACGCGGCGGGCCTCGACCCGCGCTGGAGGTCGATCACCGTCGTCTTCAACGCCACCCCCGAGACACAGTCGCAGACCGTGGCCGCGCTGCGGAACGCCCCGGTGACGCTCCACCCCGTCCAGGCGGCCGGCGACGACGCGGTGGTAAGACGGTCGGCCTTCGATCCCGCCACCGGCACGCTGAACGTCCCGGCCCGCACCGTGGCGGTCTTCGTCCAGCCCTGACGGGCCCGCCGCCACGGAGCCGCCGCCACGCGGGCTCCGGCGCTTCCCGTGACCGCCGGGAGCCGTCAGGATTGGCCGTGTGAACCGCACAGCCGTACGCCTCGGAGTGTTTCTACTGGCCGGAGCAGCGGTGGTGGCCGTGCTCCTGGCCCTGCTGATGCCCCTCTCCTCCGGAGACTCTCCGCACGACAACCGGCAGGACGTCCAGGTCGACCGCCTGGGCGAGCGCGACCACGTGCTCACCATCGCCTCCCCCTCGCTGGGCCGCGAGGGCACGGCCCGGGTGCTGCTGCCCGAGGGCTGGCGGCCGGGCTCAGGGCCGTGGCCGGTGCTGTACCTGCTCAACGGGTGCTGCCACACCGACTACGACACCTGGGCCACCGAGGGGGACGCGGCCGAGCTCGCCTCGCGTTACCCGGTGATCGTGGTCATGCCGGAGGGCGGCGAGGTCGGCTTCTACTCCGACTGGCGGGACGGGCCCGACTGGGAGACCTTCCATCTCACCGAGGTCCGCCGGATCCTGGAGCGCGACTACGGCGCCGGGGACCGGCGGGCGGTGGCCGGGCTGTCCATGGGCGGGTTCGGCGCGATGTCCTACGCGGCCCGCCACCCGGGCCTGTTCCAGGCCGCGGCCTCCTTCTCCGGCGTGCTGCACACCCGTGACGGCTACGACGGCGTCCAGCGGCTGCTCGGCCGCTACGGCGAGGACTCCGCCGATCTCTGGGGCGACCCGCGGGATCCCGAATGGGCCGCGCACAACCCGGCGGACCTCACCGCGAGGCTGCGTGGCACGCGGCTCTTCGTCTCCTGCGGGGACGGCTCCCCCGGCCCGCTCGACCCCGCGGGAACCGCGGTGGACCGGGGTGAGACGGCCCTGCTCCGGCAGGCGCAGACCTTCGTCGAGCGGGCCAGGGCCGACGGCGACAGCATCACCGTCGACTTCTACGGCCCCGGCACGCACAGCTGGCCGTACTGGCGGCGCGGCCTGGAGCGCGCGCTCCCCATGCTCATGGGGTCCATCGGCGCCGGGGTCTGACGCCGGGTAAGGCCGGACGTCAACGGCCGGGTAAACCGCGGGTCAGCGAAAAGATTTACCTTTGGCGCCCGGGAGGGTGGCGGCGTGACCGTCCCGTGACCACCCCCTCTCCGGCTTCGCACACGGGAGCGCCTCTCCCGCAGGGGTTCCCGGCCCGTGGCCGAAGATCGACACGGACCGGAGAGCCTCGGAGCGCGGCCGGCCCGCCCTCTCGATCCAGGCGTATTCCCAAGCCATAGCAATGTGTCGGACTTGTAATCGTCTGTCCGGTTCGCATAGCTTCTACGAATTCATGGCGAACGCCTGGACCTGCGAAGGTCCGCGCATTGCCACCACATTGCCCGACCACGCTTCACCAGGCGGATTCCTCCACCAGGTGAGCGTGGCCGCTGAATCCGCGAACCTCGCGGAACCGGGGAACCACGTTTTTGGGGTGAATCGGCGCGTACATGCGCTGTAGGGCACTTCCCAGCCCGAACCCGTCAGCTAACCCGGTAAGCGGTATGGAAGCGAAGCAAGGAGTCAAAACCCCTCATGGCCAAGCACCTCCTCACCCCCGGGAAGCACCACCTGGCCCGCGTCATCCTCGGAACATCCATCGCCCTCACCGGCGGCGTCCTCGCGGGACCCGCCGCCCTGGCGGACACTCCCGGACACACCCCGTTCGGCCCTTCCCGCACCGAGACCTCCAGGGTCGCCATGACCCCGCTCCAGCTTGAGGCCGAGCGGCTGCCGAAGGTCAGCGCCCAGCAGGTCCTGGACATCGCCGCCCAGCAGATCGGCGTCAGCGAGAACTCCCGGGGCGGCGGGACCAAGTTCCAGTCCTGGTACATGTCGTCGCCCCGCGCCCAGGAGACGGTCGCCCGCGACGGCGGCGCCCTCCAGGCGTACGCCAACGCCCCCTGGTGCGCGATGTTCGTCTCCTGGGTCGGCGAGAAGGCCGGCATCCGGCCCACCATGGGCTGGGACGCCTACACCGTCACCCACGCCAAGTGGTTCAAGACCAACAACCACTGGGGCACCACTCCCAAGCCCGGCGCGGTCGTCTACTTCGACTGGGCCGGCGGCAAGAACATCAGCGGGATCGACCACGTCGGTTTCGTGAAGAAGGACAACGGCAACGGCACGATCACCACGATCGAGGGCAACACCGGCAACGGCCGGGTCGAGGAGCGGATCCGGCCGATCTCCCAGGTCGTCGGCTACGGCTACCCGGTCTACAGCGACTGACCGGCTCGCATCGGAAAGGGGCGCGGCCGCCGGGCCGCGCCCCTTCGGCCGTTCATTTGACGAACGGCGGCCGCCGCCCGACCCTTGAGTCGGTCGCGGGTCCGGCCGGTCTCGGCCGCCGCATCCGCCCCACGGCCTCCTCCGGCGAAAGGACCACCGTGTCCAGGCAGTTCACCCTCCGCGGCGGCGATATGCACGCCGAGATCAGCGAGCGGGCCGCGGCCCTGCGCGTGCTCCGGCACGGCGGGCGCGACCTGGTGACCGGCTGGCCGGCGGACGGGCCGATCCCGCACTACAGCGGCACGCTGCTCGCCCCCTGGCCCAACCGGGCGGGCGGCGCCCGCTACACCTTCGGCGGCCGGACGCACCGGCTGCCGGTGAACGAGGAGAGCCTGGGTCACGCCCTGCACGGACTGGTCGCCGAGGTCGACTGGCGGGCGGTGGAGTGGCTGTCCGTGGAGGACGAGCACGGTTTCGTACGGCTGGCCCACACGATCACCCCGTCCCCCGGCTATCCGTTCACCGTCGCCCTGCGGGTGCTCTACTCGCTGACCTCCGACGGGCTGACCACCACGCTGACCGCGGAGAACGTCGGCGACGAGGCCGCCCCCTACGGTTGCGGGGCGCACCCGTGGCTGCTGGCGGGCGACAGCGTCGAGGAGTACGAGCTGCGGGTGCCCGCGCGGCGGGTGCTGCTGACGGACGATCTGCTGCTGCCACGCTCCCTGGAGGACGTCTCCGGCACGCCGTACGACTTCAGGACCCCGCGGTCGGTCGGCGGCACGGTCGTGGACCACGCCTTCACCGGGCTCGTCGCGGACGCCGACGGACTGGTCAGGGTGCGGGTGAGCGGTCCGGACGGCGGGGTCGAGCTCCGCTGGGACGCCGCCGCGCTGCCCTGGGCGCAGGTGTGCACCGGCACCGGGCTGGGTCACCGAGGGCTGGCCGTCGAGCCGATGACCTGTCCTCCCGACGCCTTCAACTCCGGCACCGGCCTGATCGTGCTCCAGCCGGGCGACAAGGTGGAGACCTCCTGGACGATCGCCCCCTGCTGAGGGGCGCCCAGCAGGGGGCCGGCGGGCCCGGCGGGGTTCCGGGAGGCGGCCGGTCCGCCTCACCGGCGTATTCGGCACCGGGTAACGAATGGATCGCCGGGAGGACTGTTCTCCCGGCGGGTTTCCTGTGCCAGAATTTCAATGGGTGATGAATTATGACGCGGAACACATGCGTGATCGCCGGGGGCGGCCCGGCGGGGGCCGTGCTCGCGCTGCTGCTGGCCAGGTCCGGTGTCGAGGTGACGCTGCTGGAGAAACACGCCGACTTTCTCCGTGACTTCAGGGGCGACACCATCCACCCCTCCACCCTGGAGGTGCTCGACGAGATCGGGCTGGCCGAGGAGTTCCACCGGATCCCGCACCACAAGGCGTACGCCATGGCGATGGAGACCGACGAGGGCTCGATACGGATCGCCGACCTGTCCAATCTCACCGGCAAGTACCGCTACATCGCGTTCGTCCCGCAGTGGGACTTCCTCAACCTGGTGACGACCGCCGCCGCGCGGTACCCCGGCTTCCGCCTCGTCATGAACGCCGAGGTGCACGACGTGATCCGCGAGGGCGACGCGGTGCGCGGGGTCCGTTACCGGGATCCGGACGGTGAACACGAGCTCCGGGCGACGCTCACCGTGGCCGCCGACGGCCGCCACTCCGACGTGCGCGGGGCCGCCGGGCTCGTCCCGGTGGAGCACGAAGCGCCGATGGACGTGGTCTGGTTCCGGCTGCCGCGTGAGGCCGCCGACCCCGAGAAGACCTTCCTGAGGCTCTCCGCCGGCCACATGATGGTGGTGATCAACCGGGAGACCTACTGGCAGCTCGCCTACCTGATCCCCAAGGGCGGCTTCGACGCCCTGCGGTCCCGGGGCATCGAGGCACTCCGCGAGCCGGTGGCCACGCTCCTGCCCTTCCTCGGGGAACGCGTGGGCCTGCTGCCGGACTTCGACCACGTGAGCGTGCTGTCGGTCGCGCTCAACCGGCTGCGCCGCTGGCACCGGCCGGGCCTGCTGGTCATCGGTGACGCCGCGCACGCCATGTCACCGGTCTTCGGCGTCGGCATCAACCTGGCCGTGCAGGACGCGGTGGCCGCGGCCAACCTGCTGGCCGGGCCGCTGGCGGACGGAGCCGAGATCCCCGAGTCGCTGCTCGCCGCGGTCCAGCGCCGCCGTACCCCGCCCACCGTGGTGACCCAGTTCGCCCAGCGCGTGGTGCAGACCATGCTGATCCGCCCGGCCCTGGCCGGGGGCGACAGGCCGGTACGGCTGCCGCGCGACCTCTCCCGCCTCCCGGTGATCGGCGCCCTGACCCGCCGGTTCATCGGTTTCGGCGTCCTGCCCGAGCACGTCAGGACGCCGGTTCGATCTCACCGGGTATAAAGACGTTCTCAATCCGTGGACATTCGGGTTAGTTCGCGCACGCGGTTGCAATAGCCTGGTATGTCGTGAGCAACAACCTCGATTCCTGGCGGCGGCTGCCCGCGGCGCAGCAGCCCGAATGGCCCGACCGTGATGAGCTGGACAGGGTGGTCACCGAACTGGCGGGGCTGCCGCCCCTCGTGTTCGCCGGGGAGTGTGACAACCTCAAGGCCGAGCTCGCGGCCGTGACGCGGGGCGAAGCCTTCGTGCTGCAGGGCGGCGACTGCGCCGAGACGTTCTCCGGGGCCACCGCGGACTGCGTGCGCAACAAGCTGAAGACGCTGCTGCAGATGGCGATCGTGCTCACCTACGCGGCGAAGGTGCCGGTCGTGAAGATCGGCCGGATAGCCGGGCAGTTCGCCAAGCCGCGGTCCAAGGGGACCGAGATCCGCGACGGCGTGGAGCTCCCCGCCTACCGGGGCGACATGGTCAACGGCTTCGACTTCACCCCCTCCTCCCGCAGGCCCGACCCCGGGCGGCTGCTGCGCGCCTACCACTCCTCGGCGGTGACGCTGAACCTGATCCGCGCGTTCACCAAGGGCGGCTACGCCGATCTGCGCCAGGTGCACGCCTGGAACCAGGACTTCGTGAGCGAGTCGCCGGCCGGCAAGCGCTACGAGCGGCTCGCCAGGGAGATCGACCAGGCGCTGGCGTTCATGCGCGCGTGCGGGGCCGAGCCGGAGGAGTTCCACAGCGTGGAGTTCTACTCCTCGCACGAGGCGCTGATCCTCGACTACGACCAGGCGCTCACCAGGATCGACTCCCGGACCGGCCGGCCGTACGACGTGTCGGCGCACATGGTCTGGATCGGCGAGCGCACCCGCCAGCTGGACAGCGCGCACGTGGAGTTCTTCTCCCGCATCAGCAACCCGATCGGGGTGAAGCTCGGCCCCACCACCACGGCCGAGGAGGCCCTCGCCCTGGTCGAGAAGCTGAACCCGGACAACGAGCCCGGCCGCCTGACCTTCATCACCCGGATGGGCGCGTCGAAGATCCGCGAGCACCTGCCCGCGCTGGTGGAGAAGGTCACCGCGGACGGCGCGCAGGTGGCCTGGATCTGCGACCCGATGCACGGCAACACCTTCGAGGCGCCCAGCGGCCACAAGACCCGCCGCCTGGACGACGTGCTGGACGAGGTGGCGGGCTTCTTCGAGGTGCACCGCGCCCTGGGCACCCACCCCGGCGGTGTCCACATCGAGTTCACCGGTGACGACGTCACCGAGTGCGTGGGCGGCGGCACCGAGATCGTCGAGGACGATCTGGCGCTGCGCTACGAGACGGCCTGTGACCCGCGTCTCAACCGGAGCCAGTCGCTGGACATGGCCTTCCGGGTGGCGGAGCTCTACCGCTCGGCCTGACCCCCGGGAGCCCACGCGCGAAAGCCCCGCGGCCGGTGACACGGCGCGGGGCTTTTCGCATCCGGACGTCAGTTGTTCTGGGCGCCCAGTTCGCTCGCCAGCTCGGCACGGATCGCGTCCATGTCGAGCGCGCGGACCTGACCGATCAGGTCCTCCAGAGCGGGCGCGGGCAGCGCTCCGGGCTGGGCGAAGACCACGATGCCGTCGCGGATCGCCATGATCGTGGGGATCGAGGTGATCTCGAAGCCCTGGGCCAGCCCCTGCTCGGCCTCGGTGTCGATCTTGCCGAACGTGATGTCGGCGTGCTTCTCCGACGACTTCTCGAAAATCGGCCCGAACGTACGGCACGGTCCGCACCAGGCTGCCCAGAAGTCCAGCAGGACGATCCCGTCGTCGGCGATTTCGTTGAAGTTCTTCTCGGTTACCTCAATGGTCGCCACCGGTGGCTCCTCTTTGTCGTCACGTCTGTCTGGCTGCATAACCACTTCCCGACGGGGGACATTCCACCCGTCCACCCGGGAAACGCGCCGGAGCCGGTGACGGCGGTCGCCCGCCGCCATCGGCCCTCGGCCCGATCCAACCTATGCCCGATCACGGATCCGGACCCCGTTTCGGCCATTGTTCCGGTCGCCGTTCCGGCGTTCCGGTCACTGTGCCGACGGTTACCCCGACGGCCGTTCCAGCGCCCCGGTCACCGGCCCCGCCGCCGGTCCCGCCGCCGGTCCGGTCTCCGGCGCGCCCGCCTGGCCGGTCCGCGCCCGCGGGTACCTCTACCGCCCGCCGGGCAGGGTGAGACCGACGACCACGGGGTCGTGATCGGAGGCGCGGAAGGCGTCGGGCCGGTAGAGGTCCGGCGGGTTGTACTCGGTGTTGTAGTCGAGGATCCGGCTCTCGTCGGAGTTGATGTGCAGGATCGTGGCGCCGGTCACCCGCCTGAGCAGGTCCCGGCCGGCCAGGGCGTGGTCCAGTTCGCCGCTGCGGCCGTCGTAGACGTAGCTGTAGCGCAGCGGCGCCGGGACGAACCGCTTGGTGAGGCTGGTCAGGCCGCCGGCCTCCAGCGTGTCGATCGGGTCCTCCTCGCCGTAGGCGTTGAGGTCTCCCAGCACCAGCGGGCTGGGAAGTCTCAGGTTCTCGACCAGGTCCAGCGTCGCCTTCGCCTGGCGGACGCGCTCGCCGTTGTAACAGCTCTGCCCGTCGCCCCGGTCGGCGTCGGGGCCGGTGGCCCCGGCGTCGCAGCCCTTCGACTTGAAGTGGTTGACCACCAGCGTGAACGGCTCGCCGCCCTGGATCCGGCGGAAGGTCTGGATCAGCGGTGGCCGCCGGAAGACCGGGTCTGCCGACGACCGGGCGGGGCCGACGAGCCCGAGCCTGGCGGGCTTGTAGATCACAGCCACGTGGATCAGGTCCGTGCCGGGGCGGGGATGGGTCAGGGCCGCGTAGGTGCCGGCGCCGACCTCGGCGTTGAGCGCGTCGACGAGGGCCTGGACCGCGGTCTGACCGTTGTTCTGGACCTCCATCAGGCCGACCGCGTCGGCGTTCACGCCCTTCAGCGCGGCGACCAGCTTGGCCAGCTGCCGCCGTTGCTCCTCGGCGGTGCTCGCACCGCGCGAGCCCAGGGTGGTGAACCAGTTGAGGGTGTTGAAGCCGGCCACCCTGACGTTGCCGCGCACCCGGAACGGCGCGGGCGGACGCGGGTTGGTCCGCAGGAGGCGGATCGGCTTGGTCGGCTGGAGCCGATACCTGCCGAAGCCGTACCCCAGCACGCCGGTGACGCCGAGCGCGGTGTCGCCCAGCCGGACGGTGCGCGGGTGGGTGTGGGGGATCCCCGGCGGGTTCTCCACGGTGGAGCCGTCGTCCACGAGCAGGCTGCGGCGCTCGTTCGCGGCGGCGTCCACCCCCGGCCGGTCGGTCGCCTGGAACAGCCGGCCCTCGGAGGAGACGGTGATCTCGCCGTAGCGGCCCAGGTTGTAGTGGTCGCTGACGGTGAGCCGCTCGGGAAAGGTGACGAGCATGCTCTCGACGGGCTCGAAGGTCACTCCCTCCGCGCGCGGCAGGCTCCGCCTGGAGGACCTGACGGTGCCCGTGCCGCAGACGTCCACGGCGGTGACCGGTGACAGTTCGGTCAGGCCGTTGAACTCCACGACCTTGCCGGTGACGACTACCCGGTCGCCGGGCCCGACGTCCTTGACCGAGCTCCGGGCGAAGGCGAACAGACCCTCCGAGGTGGCCGGGTCGGCGTCCGGGGTCGGGTCCTGCAGGAAGAAGCCGCCCAGCCGGCCGGTCTCCTGGAGGTCGGCGGTCACGACGCCCTCGACACGGACGGTCTGCCCGGCCAGCGGGCTGGTGTCCCCGCTCCCCTGTACCTGGGCGATCTGATGGGTGGCCGGGATCTCACACGGCTGCACGGCCGGGGCCGGGACGGGGGTGGGGGCGGGTCCCCCGGTGGAGGTGGATTCGATGACGGCGGTCCCCGGCTCCGCCAGGACGGGTGCCGAGGTGAGGACCACGAGGCCGGTGGAGGCGACGCCGAGGGCCGCGAGGACGGCGAACGGGCGGGATAAAGCACGCATGACCCGGAGCGTAGAGCCGGATTGATCTGCCCACACTTACTTAAAAGTGCATAGAAGGTTAAATTGGAGAATCTTGGCACTTCATGTCGACCAAAAGGCATCATTTATAGCTTGCCGTGACCTGGAGCTCGTTTTCCCCTTCGTCTGGGGTATCACTGACTCATGAGAAGTCTGGACGTGGGCTGGGTCACCTGCGCCGCCTCCCCCGAATGCGCCGGATCGGCACGGCTCCCCTACGGGCGCTGCCTGGCCCATCTCGACCACCACGAGCTCGACGAGGTCGTCCGCGGCCTCTCCCCCGGCGCCGCGGTCGACCTGCGGGGCACCACCGTGGGCAGGGATCTGCTGGAGCGAATCCTGACCGCCACACACCGCCGCCTGGGCCGGGCCAGGTTCGACCTTGCGGCCTTCCCCGAGGAGGCCAGGTTCGGCGATGTCGTGTTCACCGGGGACGTCTCCTTCGACCAGGCCGGTTTCCGGCGGCTCGCCTCGTTCGTCGGGGCGCGCTTCGCGGGAAACGTCTCCTTCCGCGAGGTCAGGTTCGCCAGGGAGCTGTCACTGCACGGCATCACGGTCGCCGGGCACGCGGCCTTCGACCGGGTGTCCGTGGGCAGGGACGCGCTGTTCAGCGCGGCCAGGTTCGGCAGGACCGCCTCCTTCGAAGGAGCGGACTTCCATGATTTCGCCACCTTCGACGGCACCCGCTTCGACGGCGACGCGACCTTCCGGGGGTGCCGGTTCGGCCGGGCGGTGTCACTGCGGAAGGTGGAGTTCGGCAGGCTGGCCGGCTTCGAGGCGGCCCGGTTCTGGGCGGGCGGCTGTCTGGCCCCCACCGCGGTCGGCCGCCGTCTCAGCCTCACCGGGGCGTGGGCGGGCAACGGCCTCGACCTGATCGCCCGTGACTGCCCGGTGGACCTGCGGCGGATACGGGTGACCGGGCGGCTGGCCGTACGGCTCGACGGCGCGGACGCCGACCTTGAGGGGGCGACGCTGCGCGGCCCGGCCACGGTCGACGGGCGGGGCACCTCCAGGGTGAGCTCGCTGCGCGAGGTGGAGGCCGAGGCCCTGGAGCTGCGCAACGTCGATCTCCGCACCTGCCGGTTCACCGGGATCCGCACCCCCGAGCGGCTCCGGCTGACCCGGTGCGCGTTCGCCACCACCCCGCGCGGCGTGCGGTTCGCGCTGCGCTGGCCACCGCTGCGGTGGTGGACCCGGCGGCGCACCCTGGCCGACGAGCACGCCTGGCGCGGCTGGTCCCGCTCCGAGGCGGAGCCGCCGACCGCGCATCGGCTCGCCGTGCTCTACTCCCGGCTCCGCACCGGGGTGGACGACAAGGACACCGCCGCCGACTTCGCCTTCGGGGCGATGGAGATGCGCCGCGTCACCAGCCGCTCGTCCGGCCGCTGGCTGCTGTCGCTCCACTGGATCCTCAGCGGCTACGGCCTGCGGATGGGCCGGGC
Organism: Streptosporangium sp. NPDC004631; assembly: GCF_053601935.1. Classification (NCBI taxonomy): domain Bacteria; kingdom Bacillati; phylum Actinomycetota; class Actinomycetes; order Streptosporangiales; family Streptosporangiaceae; genus Streptosporangium; species Streptosporangium sp. NPDC004631. Next base: position 43,395 of record NZ_JBSGCR010000018.1, read on the forward strand.
TGTGGGATGGTTCACCCTGGTCGCGGCGATCGCGGCGATCGCGGCGGGCGGCCTGCTGATGGGCTCGGCCTCGCACGCCGCACGCCGCCCCGCTCCGCCCCGGGCGTCCTCGCCCCCGATCCAGTTCCTGCCCTGACCCGGGTCGTTCCCGGCCGGCTCGGGGTCCTCTCAGGGTCGATCCCCGATGTGCCGATCCGCCTCGGCTGTGACAATGTGCGGCGAGAGGCCCGCGGGGGGCCACGCGGCGGGAGGCGGGCATGACGGACGCCGGGGTCATCGACGACTACGTGACCGGGCTCCGCCGCGCCCTCAGGGGCCCCAGAGGCCCGAAGCTCGATCTGGTGGCCGAGGCCCGCGACAGCCTGCTCGACGCCGCCGAGGCGCTGGAGCACGGCGGGCTGGACCGGGCCGAGGCCGAGCGTGCCGCGGTCGAGGAGTTCGGCTCGATCGGCGAGATCGCGCCGGACTACCAGGAGGCGCTGTCGGTCTCGGCCGGGCGCAGGCTGGCCGCCCTGCTGTTCGTCAGCGTGCCGCTGACCACGCTGCTGTGGAGCCTGATCTGGCGGGTCTTCCCCACCGGCCCGGCGGCCCACGCGGCCTGGCCCGGCTGGTTCGTGCCGGTCGCCCGCGGCCTGGACATCCTGCAGATGCTCGTCGGCGTGATCGGCGGGGTCGCGCTGCTCGTGCTGGGGCGGGGGTTGCGCAGGATCCGGCGCCCCCGGCTCGTCACCCGGTCGCTGGCCATGCTGGTCTGGGTCACGCTGCCGGTCACGCTCGTGCTGAGCGCGGCGCTGATCTACGGCTCGAAAGGCCCGGCGGGCTTCTCCGGTTATCCGCCGGGTATCGGCGCCGTGCTGGTGAGCTGTGCGTTCTGGTTCCTGCAACTGTACGGGGCGGCCCGGTGCCTGGGCGTCACCCGCCGGCGGCCGGTCCCCGCGTAGCGCGCGGCTCCAGCACCCTGCCGATGGTGCCGGCGAACTCCCGCCAGGCGGAGCGCTCCCCGGCGAGAGCCGTCCGGCCGGAGAGGGTCAGCCGGTAGGTGCGCCGCCTGCGACCCCCCACCGTGGCCCACTCGCTGGCGAGGTATCCCGCCTGCTCCAGCCTGCGCAGCGCCGGGTAGACGGTGCCGGTCGGCACGTTCAGCACACCGTCGCTGCGCGCCTGCAACGCCTCGATGATCGCGTAGCCGTGCAGGGGCTCGTGCTCCAGCACGGAGAGCAGCAGGGCGTCCATATGCCCGCGGAGCGCGTCGGTGTTCATGCCGCCCCTCCCGCCACTCGCCGGGGGAACCCCCGGCCCCCGAGGTCCCGGCCCACGCGGTCGCCACAGCTGTCGGCTCGCTCGTCCACGCCTCCACCCTACCTCCCGTATAGGCACCCTACATGTAGGCTTTCTACATGTAGGGTGCCTATAGGTAGACAGATATGGCAATGGAGGTGAATCCGTGGACGTGCTCGACCTGGCCCGGACGCAGTTCGCGGTGACGGGAAGTCTCCACTTCCTGTTCGTCGCACTGACCCTGGGCCTGGCCCCCCTCGTCGCGATCATGCACACCCGTCACGCCGTGACCGGCAGGCCGGACCACGAGCGGGCGACCCGCTTCTGGGGCCAGATCTACGTGATCAACTACGCGCTCGGCATCCTCACCGGCCTGGTGATGGAGTTCCAGTTCGGCCTGAACTGGAGCGGGCTGTCGCACTACGCCGGGGACGTCTTCGGCGCGCCCCTGGCGATCGAGACACTCGGGGCATTCTTCCTGGAGTCCACCTTCCTGGGATTGTGGATCTTCGGCTGGCACCGGCTGCCCCGATGGCTCCACCTGGCGTGCATCTGGCTGGTGACGCTGACCGCCTACGCCTCCGCGTTCTGGATCATGGTGGCCAACGCGTTCCTGCAGAACCCGGCGGGAGCCGTGGAGCGGGGCGGGCGCCTGGTCCTGACCGATCTCGGCGCGCTGGTCACCAACCCCACGCTGACCATGGCCCTCCCCCACGTGATCGGCGCGAGCCTGTGGATCGGCGGCTTCACAATGATGGGAGCCAGCGCGTACCACCTGTTCAGGCGGGCCGGCGAGTGGGAGTTCTTCGCCGGTTCGCTCCGTCTGGGGGTGGTCGTCGCGTTCGCCGGCTCGCTGGTCGCGGTCGGCTTCGGCTACGCGCAGTTCGGCGTGATCTCCCAGTTCCAGCCGGGCAAGTTCAACGGCTCCCCGCTCGCGGGGGCCGGACTCGGATTCATGATCATGATTGGGCAGCCGCTCCAGCTCGCCCTCATGTTCCTGCTGCTGCCCACCCTGTACTGGCTGCCACGCCTGCGGTGGGCACAGCCGATCCTCATGCTCGTCACGCCGCTGCCGTTCCTGGCCGCGATCCTCGGCTGGCTGGCCCGCGAGGCCGGCCGCCGACCCTGGCTGATCAACGGCAGGCTCACCATCGCCGACGCCCTGTCCCCCGGCCTCACCGCCGGAATGGTCACCGTCTCGTTCATCGGCTTCGCCGGCGTACTCGGCCTGCTGGCGGTCGTCGACTACGTCCTGATCGCCCGGGCCGTCCGGCGTGGACCCGCCGCGGTCGCCCTCGGCGCGGACGATCCCGGCGGAGACTCCGAACGCGCCCACGCGCTCGGCTACTAGGGAGAAGACCGTGGACATCCTCTGGCTCGGCGTGCTCGCGCTGCTGCTGATCGGCTACTTCGCCCTGGAGGGCTTCGACATCGGCCTGGGCATGCTGCTGCCCGTCCTCGGCGGGACCCAGCGCGATCGGGACCGGATCGTCGCCGCGATGGCACCGTTCGTCCTGGCCAACGAGGTGTGGCTGGTGGCCGCCGTCGGCGTGCTGTTCGGCGCCTTTCCCTCGCTTGAGGGCCGGGTGCTGTTCGGCCTCTATCCGGTGGTGGTCGCCCTGCTGGTGTCGTGGATCCTCCGTGACGCCGGCCTGTGGTTCCGCCGCCGCCTCGACGGCCCCGCCTGGCGGGCGGGCTGGGACCGGGTGATCTGCGCCGGCTCGTACGGCCTCACGCTGAGCTGGGGCATGGCCCTGGCCGCGGTCGCCGGCGGCCTGGCGGGGCCGCCGATCGGCCTGCCCGGCCTGGCCTGCGGGGTGGTGGTCGCGGCGGCGTTCGCCTTCCACGGCTGGACCTTCGCCTCCTGGCGGCTCCCCGGGCAGATGACCGGCGCGAGCCGGAGCGGGAGGGCGCTTCTGGTCTCCGCGTGCGCCGCGGCCACGCCGGTCGCGGTGCCGCTGGCCGTACTCGGCCCGGGGCTGCTGGAGCACGCCGCGCCCACCGGGACGCTGAATGTGCTCAGTCTCATAATCATGCCGTTAACGCCGGTCATGGTGGGTGCGCAAGTATGGGTGTGGCGCACGTTCGGTCCCCGGCGTGCCGCTGATCGAGTCTCGTCGTTCTTCTAAGGTTCGCATGCACAAGGATCTTGTACGGCTGGCGTTGGGCGAACGGGCCGTCCGCCGCCACCTGGCGCTCTGCCTGGCCGCCGCGGTCCTGGCCGGGCTGCTCGTCCTGGTGCAGGCGGAAGTGCTGGCCGGGGTGCTGTCGGGACGGTTCGCGACCTCGGCGCTGGCTCTCCTGGCGTTGGTCGTCGCCGTCCGGGCCGCGCTCGGCCTGGTGCAGGGCGTGGCGGCCGGGCACACCAGTACCGGAGTGAAGTCGGCGCTCCGCCGCCGGCTGCTGTCACGGCTGCAGGAGCTCGGCCCGGCCAGACCGGCCTCGCGTCGCTCCGGAGAGCTGGTGACGCTGACCGGACGGGGCCTGGACGCGCTCGACCCCTATCTGTCGGGGTACCTTCCCGCGGCGGCCGTGGCGGCCGTGGTGCCGATCGCGGTGCTCGTCCGGCTGTTCGTCGCCGACCTGGCCAGCGCGGTGATCGTGCTCGTCACGCTGCCGCTCATCCCGATCTTCGGGGCGCTGGTCGGCATGCACACCAAGGTGGTCACCGAGCGGCAGTGGCGGGCCCTGTCGCGGCTTGGCGGGCACTTCCTGGACGTGATCCGGGGCCTGCCCACGCTGCGCGCCTTCGGCCGGGCGCGATACCAGGCCGAGGTGATCCGCAAGGTGGCCGACGCCCACCGGAGCGCCACGATGCGCACGCTGCGGGTGGCCTTCCTGTCGTCGCTGGTGCTGGAGCTGGCAGCGTCGCTGTCCCTGGCGCTGGTCGCCGTGCCGGTGGGGCTGAGGCTGCTGTCCGGTTCGCTGGAACTGCCCACCGCGCTGCTGGTGCTGCTGCTCGCGCCGGAGGCGTACCTGCCGCTGCGCAACATGGGCAACAGGTTCCACGCGGCGATGGAGGGGGTCGCCGCGGCCGACGAGACCTTCGCCGTACTGGACGAGGAGGCCGCGCCGACTGGAAGGACCGTGCCAAACGAGGAGACCGTGCCGGTTGGAAGGACCGTGCCGGCGGGGAAGGCCGTATCGGACAGGAGGACGGGGCTCCCGGCACGGGACGGGGAACCACGGGGCCGCGCGCCGGAGATCCGGCTGGAGAACGTCACCGTGCGCTATCCCGGCCGGTCGGAGGCGGCGCTGGAGGACGTCTCGCTGGTGATCTCGCCCGGTGAGCGGGTCGCGCTGGTCGGGGAGAGCGGCGCGGGCAAGAGCACCCTGCTCCACCTGCTGCTCGGCTTCGTCACCCCCGTCACGGGGCGGGTCCTGATCGACGGCGTCGAGCTCGTCGCCGGCACCGCCTGGCGCGAGCGGCTGGCGTTCGTGCCGCAGCGGCCACACCTGTTCGCCACCTCGGTGGCCGACAACATCCGCCTCGGCTCCCCCGGCGCGACGATCGACGAGGTGCGGGCCGCGGCACGGGCCTCGCACGCCGACGAGTTCGTCACGGGGCTGCCGGACGGCTACGAGACGGTGCTCGGCGAGCGCGGGGCGAACCTGTCGGCCGGCCAGCGGCAGCGGGTCGCGCTCGCCCGTGCCTTCTGCCGTCCCTCGGCCGACCTGCTGCTTCTCGACGAGCCGACCGCCCGGCTCGACGGCCGGAGCGAGGGCGTGATCGTGACCGCGACCCGTCGCCTCGCCGAGGGGCGCACCGCCGTGATCGTGGCCCACCGGCCCGCGATGATCGACCTGGCCGACCGGGTGATCCGGATAACCGACGGCCGCGTGATGCCCGCCACGCTGATCGGAGGGTCCCGATGAGGCGCATGAGAGGACGGCTGGCCCTGGCCGCGGCGGCGGGGGCCGCCGCCGAGCTGGCCGGGCTCGGCCTGATCGGGTCGGCGGCGTGGCTGATCACCAGGGCCGCCGAACAGCCGGAGCTGGCCGCCCTGAGCGTGGCGATCGTCGGGGTCAGGGCCTTCGCCACGAGTAAGGGCGTCCTGCGATACGGCGAACGCCTGGCCGGGCACGACGTCGCCCTGCGAGCCCAGGCGACGACCAGGGAACGGCTGTACCGTGCGCTCATCCCCGCCGGGCCGCCGAACCATCGGGGAGCCGACCTGCTCAGCCGGATGGTGGACGACACCGAGGCGGTACAGGACCTGCTGGTGCGCTGCCTGCTGCCGGCGGCCGCGGCCCTGGTGACCGGGGCGGCCGCGGTCGTGCTCGGGCTGTTCCTGCTGCCCGCGGCGGCGCTGGTGCTACTGGCCGGGCTGGTGGTGGCCGGGGTGCTGATCCCGGCGGGGACCGCAGGCGCCGCCCGGCGCTGGTCGGCGCGGATCGCGCCCGCTCGGGCGGACCAGGCGGCCAGGGTCGCGGACCTGGTGCACGGCGCCGCCGACCTGGCGGCCTACGGGGCCGGCGGCCGGGCACTGGCGGCCTGCGCCGAGGCCGACGCCCGGCTGGCGGCGCTGGAACGCCGCCAGGCGCGGGCGAACGCGACGGCCACCGGGCTGGGCGCGCTCGTCCAGGGGCTGACGGTGCTGGCGATCGTGCTGGTCGCCTCGGGCTCCGGGGCGGGCCGGGTCGCCACGACGGTGCTCGCGCTGACCGCGCTGGTGTCGTTCGAGCCGGTGCTGCCGATGGCCGCGGCCGGAGAGCGGCTGACCGGGGTGCTCACCGCCCTCCGCCGTCTGCGGGAGGTCCGCGCCACCCCGCCCGCCGTGACCGAGCCCGCCACCCCCGCCTCCCTGCCCGAGGGGCCGCCGACCGTCGAGATCGACAACCTGGTGGTCCGGCACGGTCCGGGCCGTCCCGCGGCGCTCGACGGCGTCAGCCTGACCCTCACCCCCGGCCGGCGCGTCGCCCTGGTCGGCCCCAGCGGCGCGGGCAAGAGCACCCTGCTGTCGGCGCTGATGCGCCTGGTGGAACCGGAGTCCGGAACGGTCCGGCTGAACGGGGTGGAGATCGGGGAGCTGTCCTCGGACGACACCCGGCGGGTGATGACGGGGCTCACCCAGGACCCGTACGTGTTTCAGGCGTCGCTCCGGGACAATCTGCGGCTCGCCGGACCGGAGGCGGACGAGGAGGAGCTGGCGGAGGCCGTACGGCGGGCCAGGCTGGAGCGGTGGGTGGAGCGGATCGGCTGGGACACGGTCCTCGGCGAGGACGGGCGGACGGTGTCCGGAGGGCAGTTGCAGCGGCTGGCCCTGGCGCGGGCGCTGCTGAACGACCCTCCGGTGCTGCTGCTGGACGAGCCCGCCGAGTCCCTGGACGAGGAGACCGCGGACGCTCTCATGGCGGACCTGCTGGACGCGACCCACGGGCACACGACGCTGCTGGTCACACACCGCCTGCGCGGCCTGGAGAAGGTGGACGAGATCGTCGTCCTGGAGAACGGCGCGGTGGCGCAGCGGGGCACCCACCGGGAGCTGGTGCGCGTCCCTGGCTACTACCGCGACCTGTGGCGCTCGGAGGCCCTGACCGCCGGCCGCTGAGAGCCGGACGGCTCCGGCACCGCGCCTCTGGCGCCGAGGAGGTGGACACGTCGCCGGCTCAGGGGCGATCACCGGCGGCGTGTCCGGATGCGCGGGACTACTGGCCGACCTTCTCGGCGAGGGTCACGGTGACCGTCTGGGACTGACCGTCGCGGACGTAGACGAGGGTGACCTTCTCTCCCGGCTTGAAGCCGCGGATCGCGCCGACCACGGTGGCGCCGTCGTCCACCCGGGTCTCGTTGATCTTGGTGATCAGGTCGCCCTGCCTGATGCCCGCCTGGGCCGCGGGGCTGCCCTCGGTGACCTGGCTGACCAGGGCGCCGCCCGCGTCGCCGGTGGCGTCGGCGAGGTTCACCCCCAGGAAGGCGTGGGTGACCTTGCCCGTCTCGATGAGCTGCTTGGCGACCTGCTTGGCGGTGTTGATGGGGATGGCGAAGCCGACCCCGATGTTGCCCTCACCGCCGTTGGTGGCGATGGCGCTGTTGATGCCGATCACCTCTCCCGAGGCGTTGACCAGGGCGCCGCCCGAGTTGCCCGGGTTGATCGCCGCGTCGGTCTGGATGGCCCCGCCGATGGTGGTGGGCGCGCTGCCGCCCTGCGGCATGCCGCCGCCCCAGCCTGGGGGCAACTGCTGTCGCTGCTGGCCGCCGACGGTCAGGGTGCGGTTCAGCGCGCTGACGATCCCGGCGGTGACCGAGCCCGACAGGCCGAGCGGGCTGCCGATGGCGAGCACGGAGTCTCCCACCTTGAGCCTGTCGCTGTCGCCGATCGTGGCCTTGGTGAGCCCGGAGACGTCGCTCGCCCGGATGACCGCCAGGTCGGTGGCCGGGTCGGTGCCGACCACCTTCGCGGTGGCCGTCTTGCCGTCGCTGAACTTGACGGTCACCTGACCGCCCTGCCCACCGGCCTCCACCACGTGGTTGTTGGTCAGGATCAGGCCGTCCGCCGACAGCAGCACACCCGACCCCTCGCCGCCCCCGTTGGGGGTCTTGATCTGGATGGACACCACCGAGGGCTGGACGGCCCTGGCGACGTCGGCCACCGTGGTCAGGTTGCCGACGGGGCTGGCGATCGGGCCCTCCGAGGAGACCACCGTGCCGCCACCGCCGAACGCGGTCGCGGTGAAGGCCCCCGCCACTCCACCGCCGACGGCCATCGCGGCCATCGCCAGGCCCACGCCCAGCTTCTGCCGGGCGCTCAGACCGTGCCGGACCGGCACCGCGGACGGTTCCGGCACCGGATGTGTCAGCGTCGGCTGTGCCCCGGCGGGGTCGCCTGTGGCGTAGCCGCCGGCACGCGGCGGCACCCTGCCGAACTGGCTCCAGCCTTCGCTTCCACGGGTCGCCTCAGCCGGGGTGCCGTCCTGCTCATTCTTGTTCGGGTCCATGTCTTCCCCCAACGTCCTACATCCGCCCGTGGACTGCCGGAGCGGCGACCGGTGCTTCCGGTACACCAAGACGATGCCCGAAGGCGTATAAGAGCAGCTTAAGAGGATGATCGATGTGTGCCCGATCCCCTGACAGGGGCTTTATCAACCGTGGTCAGCCCCGGTTTGCCGGCTCGGAAACCGGCCCGCCCGTCCTCCTGACCCGCGACCGAGCCGCGGGTCAGAGGTCCACGTCCTGGGAGGCGATGACGGGGCCGCCGGGAGACTGCCCGGCCGGGGTCACCACGACCCGTCTGCCCGGCTCCTCGTAGCCGTGTTCCGTCAGCCAGAGCAGGATGTACGGCCCCAGCTGGCTGAGGGTGATCGGGCAGTCCGGCGAGAAGAGGTCCGTGCCGGTCGTCTCCCCGGCGTCCTTCTCGACGATCGACAGGGTGTAGGTGGTCATGGCGGCCCCCGCGCTGTAGTCGTTTCCCCCCGGGGCGTGCTCCGCCCCGCTGCGGTCGTTCCCCCGGAGGCCATACCCCGTCGCGCGGACGGCCCCACCCCGGCGGGAAGTGCCGGGGTCAGGGGGTGGGCGGGTGGTACTCCTCGCGCAGGAGCCGCTTGTAGAGCTTTCCGGTGGCGTGACGGGGGAGGTCGGGGCGGAAGTCAACCGACTTCGGGCACTTGTAGGCGGCGAGCCGGGAACGGCAGTACTCGATCAACTCGGCCTCCAGCGCCGGGCCAGCCAGCTCCATGGAGACCGGCTGGACGACCGCTTTGACCTGCTCGCCCATCTCCTCGTCGGGGACGCCGAAGACCGCCGCGTCCGTCACCTTCGGGTGGACCGCCAGGACGTTCTCGGCCTCCTGCGGGTAGACGTTCACCCCTCCGGAGATGATCGTGTACGAGCGGCGGTCGGTGAGGTAGAGGAAGCCCTCCTCGTCGAGGTAGCCGACGTCGCCGAGGGTGGTCCAGCCCCGGCCCCGCGGATCCTGGGCGGCCCGCGTCCTCTCCTCGTCGCCGTGGTAGACGAAGGAGGGGCCGTCGGAGAAATAGACGGTGCCGTGCTCGCGGGGCGGCAACTCCTCGCCCTCCTCGTCACAGACGTGGACCGTGCCGAGCAGCGAGCGGCCGACGGTGCCCCGGTGTTGGAGCCACTCCGCCGAGTCGACGTGGAGGAGCCCGTTCCCCTCGGTCCCCGCGTAGTACTCGTGGACGATCGGCCCCCACCACTCGATCATCCGCTCCTTGACCGGGATCGGGCAGGGTGCCGCGGCGTGGATGGCGCACACCAGTGACGACAGGTCGTGGCGTGCCCTGGTCCGCTCGGGCAGCTTGAGCAGTCTGATGAACATGGTCGGCACCCACTGTGAGTGCGTGACGCCGTACCTCTCGATCAGAGCGAGCGCCTCCTCGGGGTCGAATCTCTCCATCACCACGACCGTCGCGCCCAGCCGCTGGAAGTTCATGCAGTAGCGCAGCGGGGCCGCGTGGTAGAGCGGCGCCGGGGAGAGGTAGACGCTGTCGGCCGACGGCCTGAACAGGAACCGGATGAGCCGCAGCAGCCCTCCCTGCCGCTCCAGCGTCTCCCCGGACAGGGGCGGCTTGACGCCCTTGGGGCGTCCGGTCGTGCCGGAGGAGTAGAGCATGTCCGCGCCCTGGCACTCGTCCGCGACGGGGGTGACCGGCCGGGCCGCCACCGCCTCCTCGTAGGAGCCGAACCCCGGGGCGACGCCGTCCAGCATGAGCCTGAGCTCGACCTTCGGCGTCACCGCGGTGACCGAGGTCGCCACGTCCGCCAGCCCGGCCGAGGAGATGAAGATCCGCGCCTCGCAGTCGTCCAGGATGTAGGCGAGCTCACCGGTCGTCAGCTGCGAGCTGATCGCGGTGTAGTACAGGCCGGACCGGTGCGCGGCCCAGGTGATCACCAGGAACAGCGGGTGGTTCTCCAGCATGAGGGCGATGTGGTCGCCCGGCCGGAGTCCGGCGGCGCGGAACAGGTGGGCGAGCCGGTTGGACTCCTCGTCCAGCTCCCGGTAGGTGACGACCCGCCCGGAACCCGCCATGACCACAGCGGGCCTGTCGGGTGAGACTGCTGCGACGGCTCCCGGATGCATGAGGCCGAACATTACTCGGTTTGACGTTAGGTGAGAAGGGAGGGCGGAAGCCGTGGCTCCGGCGGTGCGCCGCCACGGCTTCCCGGGGTCCCTCCGGAACCGGCCGGTTCCGGCCTCAGGCGGCGGGGACGGCCGCGGGGATGACCGCGCCCTGGTAGGTCCGCTCGATGAACTGCCTCACCTCGGGGCCGGCGAGCAGCTTGGCGAGCTTGGCCACGCGCGGGTCCTGCTCGTGGCCGGCCGCCACCACCAGGCCGTTGGCGTAGGGGTTGCCCTCGGCCTTCTCCAGCACCAGCGCGTTCTCCGCGGGCTTGAGGCCGGCCTCCAGCGCGTAGTTGCCGTTGATGACGGCGGCGTCCACGTCCTCCAGCGAGCGGGGCAGCTGCGCGGCCTCCAGCGGCTGGAACCTCAGCCCCTTGGGGTTGGCGGTCACGTCGCGCTCGGTGGCCGCGGTGCCCGCGCCCTCCTTGAGGGTGACCAGGCCGTTGTCGGCCAGCAGCTTCAGGGCCCGGCCCAGGTTGGTGGCGTCGTTCGGCAGGGCCACGGTGGCGTTCCGCGCCAGCCCGCCGAGGTCGGTGATCTTCTTGGAGTAGAGCCCGAGCGGCTCCAGGTGGACCGGCCGCAGGAAGCTCAGCCTGGTGCCCTTGGAGGCGTTGAAGTCGTCCAGGTAGGGCTTGTGCTGGAAGAAGTTGGCGCCGAGCCGGCCCTCGTCGAGCTGTACGTTCGGCTGGACGTAGTCGGTGAACTCGACGATCTCCAGGTTGAGGCCCTCCTTGGCGGCGAGCCCGTCCTTGACGAACGTCAGGATCTGCGCGTGCGGGACGGGGCTGGCGCCGACCTTGAGCACCTCCGTGGCGGCGCCCTTGCCCGCGGCGCCGGTGTCCGCGCCCGTGGTGGCGGGGGTCTCGGCCGAACCGCAGGCGGTCAGCGCCACGACCAGTGCGGCGACGGCGGACACGATTCCACGTGACGTACGCATGATGCGCTCCTTCTGGGAGGGGAAACCGGGGCCGCGCTCGTGGCGGCCCCTGGGGAGGGAGACGGAAAAGGGGTCAGCGGCGGGCGAGACGCCGGGCGACGGTGTCGCCGAGCACCTGCACGAGCTGGACGACGGCGAACAGCACGACGATGGTGAACACCATGAGCTCGGTCTCGTAACGCTGGTAGCCGTAGCGGATGGCCAGGTCACCGAGGCCGCCGCCGCCGATCGCCCCGGCCATCGCCGAGTAGGCGATCAGCGCGACCACCGTCACGGTGAGCCCGGCGACCAGACCTGGCATCGCCTCGGGCAGCAGGACCTTGCCGACGACCGTCGTACGGCCCGCGCCCATGGCCCGCGCCGCCTGGACCTTGTCCTGGCCGACCTCGCGCAGCGCGGTCTCCACCAGCCGGGCGAAGAACGGCGCGGCGCCGAGGGTCAGCGGTACCACGGTGGCCGCGGTGCCGATGGTAGTACCCACGATCATCCGGGTCAGCGGCATCACCGCGATCATCAAGATGATGAACGGGAGCGACCGGCCGATGTTGACGATCAGCCCGAGCACCCGGTTCAGCGTCCAGGAGGGGAACAGGCCGCCTCGGTCGGTGACGACCAGCGCGATGCCGAGCGGCAGCCCGAGCAGCACGGTGAACAGGGTGGACCAGGCGACCATCAGGACGGTCCGCCCGGTCGACTCCCACAGCAGCGGGACCATCTCGTCCCAGGTCATGCGATCTCCTCCGGGCGTCGTACGGGCCGGGTCCGGGGTGTTCCCGCCGGCCCGTTCACCGGGCCTCCTCCACCAGCAGCCCGCGCCCGGCCAGGTAGGCCAGGGCGGCGGCGCGGCCGTCGCCGGTGAGGCGCAGCCGCAGCCGCCCGGCGGAGACGCCCGCCACCTCCTCCAGTGCCCCGCCGAGGATGTTGACGTCCACGTCGAACCCGCGGACCACCTGCGACACGACCGGCTCGTCGGCCTGGCCGGTGAAGGTGATCGTGACGTTTCCCGGGTCGGGCGCGGGGAGGGGGAACAGCTCCGAGGCGAGCCGGGATCCCGGCCTGGCGATCAGCTCGGGGATGGTGCCGGACTCCTCGATCAGGCCGTCGCGCATGATGGCGACCGAGTCGCAGATCGTCTTGACCACGTTCATCTCGTGGGTGATCAGCAGGATGGTCAGGCCCAGCTCACGGTTGAGGCGTTTGAGCAGGGAGAGGATCGACTGCGTGGTGCCGGGGTCCAGAGCCGAGGTGGCCTCGTCGGACAGCAGCACCGAGGGGTTGCCGGCCAGCGCGCGGGCGATGCCGACCCGCTGCTTCTGCCCGCCGGACAGTCGCGCCGGGTGCACGCGGGCCTTGCCGGCCAGTCCGACCAGCTCCAGCAGCTCGGCGACGCGCCTGGCGCGTTCGGCCCTGCCGATCCCCATGACCTCCAGCGGGAACGCCACGTTGCCGGCGACCGTCCGGGAGGAGAGCAGGGCGAAGTGCTGGTGGATCATCCCGATCCGCTGCCGGGCTCCGCGCAGCTCGGCCTCTCCCAGCGCGGTCAACTCACGGCCGGCCACCGTGACGGTGCCCTCCGTGGGGCGTTCGAGGAGGTTCACGCAGCGCAGCAGCGTGCTCTTGCCGGCGCCGCTCTGCCCGAGCACGCCGAAGATCTCCCCCCGCCGGACGTGGAGGTCGACGCGCTCGACGGCGACCACCTCGCGGTTCCGGTCTCGATAGACCTTCCGCAGGCCTGACACATCAATCACAGCTGTTCCCCACCGTGGACGGATCACCAAAAAGGACTCGTGGCCGGGGAACGGCTAGCGCGTGCCGGGGTCGAAGGGGAGGTGGCTCAGGCGGCGCAGGACGAGGTCGTCCGCGGGGCAGGTCATGGTTTCGGGGCCTTCGGAGAGGAGAACGGGTGGCGGCGGAGTTCAGCGCGTGGAGTGCGTACAGCCTGTGGCTCGTACGCCCGGCATCTCACACATGCGCATACACCTGCCACGACACACGACCCGGCCCTGCGGGGTCGTGCCGAGAAGATGTGCCACGTTCACGTCTGCCTCAACGCGCGGCTCGCTTACCTTAATTCCCGACATTTCACGTGATACCAGTCACATGCGGGGGAAAAGGGGAAAGCTCGGAGAAATCCGAGTCGTCCCCGGAGGCCGGAGCCTCCGGGGACGGGTCAGGCCGCGGCCGGCTCGGCGGCCGTGGCCGGAGTGAGCGCGATCTCCAGGACCTCGCGCACGTCGCTCACCACGTGAACGGTGAGCTCGTCACGGACGGCCTCGGGGACGTCGTCCAGGTCGGGCTCGTTGCGTGCCGGGATCAGCACGGTGGTGATGCCCGCCCGGTGGGCGGCCAGCAGCTTCTGCTTGACCCCGCCGATCGGGAGCACCCGGCCGGTGAGGGAGACCTCGCCGGTCATGGCCACATCGCCCCTGACCGGACGGCCCGACAGCAGCGAGGCCAGGGCCGCGGTCAGGGTGACCCCGGCCGACGGGCCGTCCTTGGGCACCGCCCCCGCGGGGAAGTGGACGTGCACCGAGCGGTCCTTCAGGGAGGCCACCGGCAGCTCCAGCTCCGCGCCCCGCGAGCGCAGGTAGGACAGGGCGATCCTGGCCGACTCCTTCATGACGTCGCCGAGCTGGCCGGTCAGGGTCAAGCCGGTGTCGCCGGTCTCCGGGTCGGCCAGGGACGCCTCGACGTAGAGGACGTCGCCGCCCGCCCCGGTGACCGCGAGACCGGTCGCCACACCCGGCACCGCCGTACGCTGACGGGACTCCGGGAGCGAGGACTCCGGCACGTGGCGCGGACGGCCCAGGTAGGGAACCAGGTCCCCCACCGTCACGGGCAGTCCGGCCTCGCCGAGCGCGACGTTGGCTGTCACCTTGCGCAGGATCCTGGCGATCGAGCGCTCCAGGGACCGGACACCGGCCTCCCGGGTGTACTCGCCGGCCAGCCCGCGCAGGGCGTCCTCGGTGACGGTGACGTCCTCGGCGGTGAGGCCGGCCTTGTCGAGCTGGCGCGGGAGCAGGTGGTCGCGGGCGATCGCCACCTTCTCGTCCTCGGTGTAGCCGTCGAGTGTCACGACCTCCATGCGGTCCAGCAGCGGGCCGGGGATGGCCTCCAGCACATTGGCGGTCGCCAGGAAGAGCACGTCGCTGAGGTCGAGCTCGACCTCCAGGTAGTGGTCGCGGAAGGTGTGGTTCTGCGCCGGGTCGAGCACCTCCAGCAGCGCGGCGGTCGGGTCGCCCCGGTAGTCGGAGCCCACCTTGTCCACCTCGTCCAGCAGCACGACCGGGTTCATCGAGCCGGCCTCGCGGATCGCGCGGACGATCCGCCCCGACTGGGCGCCGACGTAGGTGCGGCGGTGACCGCGGATCTCGGCCTCGTCGCGGACGCCGCCGAGGGCGACACGGACGAACCTGCGGCCCATCGCGCGGGCGACGGACTCGCCGAGGGAGGTCTTGCCGACTCCGGGAGGGCCCGCCAGCGCGAGCACGGCGCCGCTGCGCCGTCCGCCGACCACGCCGAGCCCCCTCTCGGCCCTGCGCCCGCGGACGGCGAGATATTCGATGACGCGGTCCTTGACGTCGTCGAGGCCGGTGTGGTCGGCGTCGAGGACGGCGCGGGCCGCGGTGATGTCGTAGGAGTCCTCGGTCCGCTCGTTCCACGGAATGTCGAGGACGGTGTCGAGCCAGGTGCGGATCCAGCCGGTCTCGGGAGACTGCTCGGAGGTCCGCTCCAGCTTGTCGACCTCCTTGAGCGCGGCCTCGCGCACCTTGCCCGGCAGGTCGGCCGCCTCGACGCGGGCCCGGTAGTCCTCCTCCTCGGTCTCCGGGGAGGAGCCGTTGAGCTCGGCCAGCTCCTTACGGACCGCGGCGAGCTGCTGTCGGAGCAGGAACTCGCGCTGCTGCCTCTCCATGCCCTCCTGAACGTCCTTGCGGATCGTCTCGGCCACGTCGAGCTCGGCCAGGTGCTCGCGCGACCACTCGACCAGCATCGAAAGCCGGTCGGCGGGGTCGGCGGTCTGCAGAATCTCGACCTTGCGCCGGGTGGTCAGCCAGGGGGCGTAGCCGGAGTTGTCGGCGAGGACCGACGGGTCGTTCATCTGGTTGACCGCGTCGACGACCTGCCAGGCGCCCCGCTTCTGCAGGATGGTGGTGGCCAGCGCCTTGTACTCCTTGGCCAGTTCCTCGGCGCGGGGCCCCACCTTGACGGTGTCGATCAGGGTGGCCTGGACCCACAGGGCCGCACCGGGGCCCGTCGTGCCCGCGCCCACCCGGACCCGGCCGACGCCGCGCACCACGGCGGCGGGCTCGCCGCCGGGCAGCCTGCCGACCTGCTCGACCACGGCCTTGACCCCCACGGAACCGTACCTGCCGTCGATGCGGGGGACGAGCAGCACCTCCGGCTTGTTCTCGGCGAGTGCCCGAGCCGCGTCGATCGCAGCCCGGACCTCGTTCTCGGACAGGTCCAGCGGGACGACCATGCCCGGGAGCACGACCTCGTCGTCGAGCGGCAGGACCGGGAGGACCAAACTCTCACTCATCTGCACTCCAGGGGTTGAGTTATACAGACTCAATTAATGGGAGCGCAGGATTGTTCCCGACGTTGAGCGTGTTCGCTGTGAGCGATGGTAATGGTGTAATTTTCCCGCCGGGAGGGCGTGCCGGGTTCCCTCGGCCCGGCCTCCGGGCCGCCGGTGCGGCCACCGCCCCGCCCCGGCCCCCGATCACGCGGGCGCCGTCACGGGCCACGCCGGGCCGTCGACGACACCGTCGGCCGGTCGGCCCGGCCGGGGTGTTTTAATGACAGGGTGTCGTCATCGACTTGACGAGGGTTCCCGCTCTTTGTGACACTGTGTCATGAAAAGCCCTTCTGACGCGGAGTGATCATGAGCGAGTCGCCCTTCTCTGAAGTACTCAGAAACGCCACCTGGAGCGACCACGAGTCCGCCGAGGACGAGGGCTACCTCAAAGCCCTGATGGCGGGCCGGCTCAGCCGCGAGGCCTACGGCGAGCTGGTGGCCCAGCACTACTTCGCCTACGTCGCTCTCGACAACGCCTCCCGCGCGCTCGCCGACGACCCCGTCGCCGGGCCGTTCGTCTTTCCCGTGCTCTACCGCGAGGAGGCGCTGATCCGTGACCTGGAGACGATCTACGGCGCCGACTGGAGGTCCAGGATCGAGCCTTCCAGGCCGACCAGGACGCTGGTCGCCAGGATCGAGCAGGTCGCCGACTGGCCGGGCGGCCACATCGCCCACCACTACACCCGCTACATGGGCGACCTGTCCGGCGGGCAGTTCATCCGGATGGAGCTGCAGAAGATCTACGGCTACCAGCCGGGCGGCGGCGTCGACTTCTACCTCTTCGACGAGGTCGGCAGCCTGCCCCGCTTCAAGAACGACTACCGCGCCCGCCTCGACGCGCTCCCGGTGGACGAGGCGGAGAAGCAGCGGATCATCGGCGAGACCAGGCTCGCCTACCAGCTCAACACCGAGGTCCTCGCCGACCTCGGCCGGGTGGCGCGGGCCGAGCTCGTCGCCTGACCCGCGGCCCGACCTGCCGCACGCATGGCGAACGCTCCGGTACGGCATGCCGTACCGGAGCGTTTCACACCCGGGACGCGGCGCCGCGGGGCACGGCACCGGAGAGCGCGGACGCGGCGCGAGGCCGTACGGCGGGGCGGGAGGACGGCCCCGGAAACCCCGGAGGACCGTCCCCGAGGACCCGGCGGGAACGGCCCGGTCGCACCACCGGCACTGTGCGACCATGGGAGCATGCCCCGGATTTCGGCCGCGACCATCGGCGAGCACCGCGCCCAGACCCAGGACCGGATCCTGCAGGCCGTCTCGCGCCTCTCGCGCGACCAGGGCATCGACACCATCTCGATGACGGACGTGGCGCTTGAGGCCGGGATCACCCGGACCGTTCTCTACAACTACTTCCCCGACAAGGCCGCGCTGCTGCTGGCCTTCACCGAGCGGGTGACGCACTACTTCATCGAGAGCTACGAGCGTGAGCTGCACGGGCAGGCCTCCCCCGTCGAGCGACTGCGGGTGTTCGTCAGGCTCCAGCTGGCCGGGCTGCTCGCCCACCCCCATCCCGGCCCCGCCGACCTGTCGGCGGCCCTGGGCCCCGACGCCTACCAGCGACTGGCCGACCACGTCGCGCCGATGCAGCGCATCCTGACCGGCATCATCGACAGCGGCGTGGCCTCGGGCGACTTCCAGGCTCCCGATGTGACCGCCACCGCCCGGATCATCCTCGCCGTCATCGGCGCCGAACGGGTGCCGCTGCTCAGCGGCACGGTGACGCCCGAGGAGGCCGAGACGATCGTCTGCGGGTTCGTCCTGCGCGGGCTGGGCGCCTGAACCGCCCCACACGGGCCTCCCGGATCACCGGCGTCACCACGAGGGATCGGCGTCACCGTGGGTGCCGGGCTCGCCCCATGTCCGGCGGGCGGCCTCTCACCCGCCGGGGCGCAAGGCCGTCAACGATGAACCTCAACGGAAGAGGGCGAACCGGACGCGCGGCGCGGTGATCGCCCGGTCCCGGTCCGCCGGGAGGAACGGTCCGCCGGGAGGAAAAAATGTCGGCGGCGGCCGATAGCTTTCGATCACCCCCGATTCGAGGAGCCTACGAGATGTACCGCCAGGGAGACATCCTGATCGTGCCCGTCCGCGAGGAGACCGTGCCCGCCTCGGCGCTGACCTCGCCGTCCGTACCGCGTGACGCCCACGGCCGCCTGGTGCTGGCCCTGGGCGAGGCCACCGGCCACGCCCACGCGGTGGTCGGCTCGGGCACTCTGGTCCGCGGCCTGCGCCCGATGGACCCCGACTTCCTCCACGTCCCCGCCGGCGGGCGCGTCGTCCACGAGGAGCACGCCGCGATCTCCCTGCCCAAGGGCTGGTACCGCGTGCAGCGCCAGCGCGAATACATCCCCGGCGCCTTCCGCGTCGTCGCCGACTGACTTTCGAGGAGACCCGCGAAGATGACCGTCACCACAGAGCTGGCCGACGTCCTGACCTCCGCCGCCCTCCGCTGGGAGCGGGTGGCCTTCCAGACCGGCCCCGCCGACCGTCCCGGCGCGGAGGCGGGGGTACGGCTGGCCTACCGGATCGCCGGGCTGGCCGAACCCGAGAAGATCGTCTGGGTCGGCTCCCCCGCCGCGGGCGCGAGGGCCGTCGCCGCACTCGGCGCCGAAAGACCGGTGCGCGACGCGGTGCGGACCGGGCCGTGGGAGCGGGCGAGGGCCGACGCGCACGCCTCGCTCGGCATCACGACCTGGTCACTGGCCTGGTCGCTGACCGGTGGGCGGCTCTGGGATCCGGCGAACAGGCTGATCACCCAGATCCGCCGGGGCATCGCCGCGACGGAGGAGTCGGAGACGCTCGCGGCCGCGCTGCGCGCCTCCACCCTGGACGCCGTGCTGGGCCAGCAGGACGCGCCGTGGCTGTCGCTGTTCGACGCGCTGGACAGGCCGGAGGTGGAGGGGCTGGTCCAGGTCGCCCGGTCGGCGGGCTGGTGGTGGCCCTTCGAACAGGTGGCCGTCGTCTGCGAGCGCCCCTCCGAACTGCATCTCGACGACCTGTCGCGCCTGCACCGCGCCGACGGCCCGGCGCTGCTGTTCCCCGACGGCTTCGCGGTGCACGCCTGGGGCGGCATGCCCGTCCCGGCCGATTTCGCCGCCTCCATGGCGACGCTGACCCCGCAGCGCATCCGCGCCGAGGAGAACGCGGAGCTGCGCCGGGTCATGCTGGAGCACTTCGGCTACGACCGCTATCTCGCCGAGTCCGGCGCGACCCCGCTGCACCAGGACGAGACGGGCGTCCTCTGGCGGATCGAACTGCCCGAGGACGAGCCGGTCGTGATGGTCGAGGTGGTCAACTCCACCGCCGAGCCCGACGGCACCTTCCGTAAGTACTGGCTACGCGTCCCGCCGTCCGTCCGCACCGCCCGGGAGGGCGTGGCCTGGACCTTCAACCTGTCAGAGACCGACTACCGCCCCGCCCGGGAGACCTGAGGTCCGCCGGATCCGCCGCCCGCGACCGGGTTCACACGGGGGATACGCTCCAGGATCCCGCCGGCGAAGACGTCGTAGAGGCCGGTCCGTTCCAGGTGGACGTAGCCGATGTGACAGTCGCACAGGGCCGCCGGGCAGGCCCTGGCCTCCGGGCGGAACGTCCCGTCGTAGAGGTTGCCGAGGACGGCCGGGACGAAGTGGCAGCGCCGTACGGTGCCCTCGCCGTCCACCGAGATGACGGTGTCCCCCGTACGGCAGGGCTGCCCGGCGCTGCGGTGCGGCGTGCGGCTGTAGGGGAAGAGCCGGTCGATCTCGGTCCAGTGGGCCGCCTCGTCGTCGGTGTAGAGGTGCCCCTCGGCGGCGTTCACCCACAGATACACCTCGGCGGGCAGGTCGGCCCGCAGGCGCCGGGCCCGGTCCAGGTGCTCGGGCAGCCCGACGACGCCGACGCTGAAGCGGACCCCGCGGGTGACCAGGTCACGGCACCTGTCCAGGAAGCGCTCGTAGTCGACCTGGCCGGGGTGGTAGGTCACCCAGAGGGCGAGCGTGTCCAGGTCGGCCTCGGCCAGCCAGCCGGGGCGGCAGCTGAAGTTGGTCTGGATGGCGACCCGGCGGACGTGCGGGAGATGGCTGAGCTCGACCATCGCCCGCCGGTACCAGGACCGGACCAGCCCCTCGCCCCAGGGTGTGAACAGTATCGAGATCGGGCGCTCCCGCTCCGCCACCCACCCGGTGAAGCGCTCCAGCGCCGCCCGGTCCCGCCGCAGCCGCTCGGGGCTGTCGCGGCGCTTGGCGAACGGGCAGTAGGGACAGTCGTAGTCGCAGCTCGACAGCGGCCCCCGGTACAGGATCGTCAGGTGGCCTCCGGCACGGTCCTCTCCCCCGAGTCCCTGGAGGACGGGGAGGTGAACCCTCTCGCGCTCGTTCACCTGTCCTCGTATCCCGCCATCAGCTCGCGGACCCTGCCGGAGAACAGCGCCGGGCCGATCGCGTCGGAGTGGGCGAGCCCCTCGGGGGTGAGCCGGAGGCGGGTCTCACCGGCCCGCGCGGTCTCCAGCCAGCCCCGGGCCGCCAGGCGCTCCAGTTCCCCGCCGAAGTCGGCCGCCGCCTCGGTGCCGAAGCGCTCGCGGTAGGCGGCCGTGTCCAGCCCCTCGGCCTGCAGCAGCGACTGGATCAGATGGCGGCGGCGGCGCTCGCCGTCCTCCAGGCGGAACCCCACGTTGGCGACCGCGAACTCCTCCGGCGCGAGCCGTACGTAGTCGTCGATGATCGCGCGTACCCGGCCCGCGCCCACGGCGTACTCGTAGGAGTAGTGAAGATCGGAGGTGTAGGACCGGGCTCCGCAGCCGAGGCCGACCATGCCGTCGCTCTGGCAGCAGTACTCGGTCGCGCCGGAGGATCCCGGCAGCCGGAACATCCGCATCGAGACCTGCTCGTATCCGGCGGCGAGCAGCCGGTCGCGCCCCTGCCGGTAGAGGCCGAGCCGGTGGTCGTCCCAGTTGCGCGCGCGACGGCCCAGGCCGGTGAGCGGGCGGACGTACAGCGGGTAGAGGTAGATCTCCTCCGGCTCCCAGCCGAGCGCCGCGTCCAGCGAGTGACGCCAGGACCGCTCGGTCTGCCCGTCGATCCCGTAGATCAGGTCGATGTTGAGCGCCTCGAAGCCGGTCTCCCTGATCCGGCCGAGCGCCGCCTCCACCTCCTGCCGCCTCTGCGGCCGGACCGCCGCGCGCGCCTCGGCGTCGACGAAGCTCTGCACACCGATCGAGATCCGGGTCGTGCCCCGCTCCGCCAGGACGGCGAGCCGGTCGGCCGTCGCGGTCGCGGGCGAGGTCTCCACCGACAGCGGCACGGCCCGCAGGTCGGCGCCCATGATCCGCTCGGTGAGGTCGAACATCCGGGTGAGCTCGGCCGCGCTCAGGTAGGTCGGCGTGCCGCCGCCGATCGCCGCGGTGACGAACCGGGGGCCGTCCAGCGCGTCCCGTACGGCGTTCGCCTGACGCTCCAGGGCGTCCAGGTAGGCGGCGACGAGTTCCTCGGGGGCTCCGGTCCGGGTGAACAGGTTGCAGAATCCGCAGCGCATCTCACAGAACGGGATGTGCAGGTAGAGGAAGAGACCGCCGGACGGCTCGCCCTCCCACACCTCCCGGAGCGACGGGCGCGGATCCAGCGGCCGGTAGGCCGTCTTGTGCGGATAGGCGTAGACGTATCCCTGGTACGGTCCCGCGTCGATCGAACCACTCGGACCACCGGCCGGACTCGGCGTCAACGCCATTCTCCCCGCTCCATCGTGAACTCTCCGTAGGGCACGGTCCAGACGACCTCGTGGCCGATCCGATGACCGATGTATCCGTCTTCACCGTAGGCAGTGCCGTGATCGGAACAGACGATCGCGAACCCCGGCCGCCGAGCGCTCATCAGCGCGAAGAGCCGACCGATGTGCCGGTCCACGTACTCCAGCGCGGCGGCGTGGCTCCGCCTGTCGTCACCGTGCCCGGCGGTGGCGCCCGGCAGGTGGAACCAGTTCGGCTGGTGCAGCGCCGACACGTTGACGAACAGGAACACCGGCCCGTCCGCCCCCGCCACCGCCCGCTCGGCGCACGCGATCTGCGCCTCGAACGAGGTCGGCGAGGTCACCCCGAACGCCGGATCCCAGTGGCTCTCGGCGAACAGTCCCGGCAGCGCGGAACCGAGCGGGGTGAGCTTGTTGAAGAACCCCACTCCCCCGACGCAGACGGTGTGGTAGCCCGCCCCCGCCAGCCCGCCGGGCAGGTCGGGGGCGTCGAACGCCCATGTGGTCCCGGCCGTCGTCTCGCTGCCGGGGAACGCCGCCGCGAACAGCCGGGGATGCGGCCCCGGCGTAGCCGGGGTGGGCAGGAAGCCCGCCAGGATCGCGGCGTGCGCGGCGTAGGTGAAGCTCCCGGGGCTGTGCCGCCGTTCCCACCGCCCGCCGGGGAGCGCCCTGGCCAGAGTGGGCAGCCTCCCCGCGCCGATCAGCTCGTCGGCCACGTCGTAGCGGAGCGTGTCCAGCGTCACCAGCAGCAGGTCGTGGCCGCCCACGATGTCGTTCATGTCCCGCACGAGCCTCACCGCGCCCCCGTCCCCGCCACCGCCCCGGCCTTCGCCGTACGGCGGGCGATGACGGCCCTGACCTGGGCGTCATAGGCGTCCAGGCCCTCCGCGCCGCCGCCCGGCATCCCGGTCAGCCCGGGCAGCAGGTCGCCGAAGGCGTTGACCTCGGCCACCGCGACGTTCCGCCAGCCGACACCGATCATCAGGTCGACCCCGGCCGACAGGCTCCCGGGAAAACACGCCGCCGCCCCCGAGCAGGTCTCCAGAACCCGCTCCCAGCCTCGCGGGCCGAGCCGCCGCCTGACCGCGTCGAGATCACCGCGTTCCCCTCCGAGGTGCAGATTGGTCATGGGCGTGCGGCTCGCGCGGACCACCGCGTGCGTCGGCGTGCCGTCGACGACCACCACCCGCAGATCGATCGTCCGGCCGCCGAGCCCCGCCTTGGGAAACCACCGCTCCACGTGGAGCCCGTCACCGGCCAGCAGGTCGACGATCGCCGCCACGTCGATCTCGTCCTCGTAGGAACGCACCCGCAGCGAGTTGTACAGCCCACCGGCGGCCGGCTCCGCCGACGTCACCGCCTTCACCCGCTCTCCGGACGCCTGCAGGGCGACGACCCCTGAGGCCGAGGAACCGTGGGCGGGCTTGACGAACACCCGGCCCCACCCCGCCTCGCCCATCCGCTCGCGGAGCTCGGCGTAGCCGCCGATCGGCCCGGGCAGGGCGGGCGGCACCGGCACCCCCGCCTCCGACAGCCTCGCGTGGCACAGCCTCTTGTCGAACATCACTGCGATCTCGCCGACGTCGGCGAGCAGCACCGCTCCCGGCGTCCGCTCGACGGCCTCGCGGACGCGCGCCACGGCGGTCGTGAAGGCGGCGTACCAGGCGGCTCCGCCGCCGACCCGGGAGGGCTCG
The DNA here is from genome assembly GCF_053601935.1 of Streptosporangium sp. NPDC004631. Taxonomy (NCBI): domain Bacteria; kingdom Bacillati; phylum Actinomycetota; class Actinomycetes; order Streptosporangiales; family Streptosporangiaceae; genus Streptosporangium; species Streptosporangium sp. NPDC004631. The sequence goes on from NZ_JBSGCR010000018.1 coordinate 66,690, forward strand.
CCCGGCCCGCGCAGCAGCGCGTCGGCCGCGGCGTCGCCTCCGGGCGACTCGATCCGCACGAGCGTCCCCGGCTCCAGCCGGATCTCCGCGCCCCGGAGCACGGAGGTCCACGGCACGACCTCGGGTTCGCGCAGGCCGTTGCGGAGGCAGGCCTCGGCGAACATGGTCACCCGCCGTTCTCCGGGCGTGCCGACGACCGTCAGCGCGGTCGCTCCGGCACCTCCGCGTAACGCCGGGTCCTGTGGTGGGGCTGCGGCAGCACGCCCGGCGAGGGACGTCATACGCTCATGGATCATGGAAGAACCTGTTCGCTGATCGCGACGTGGCGCGTTGGGGAGACTCATGCGCGGATCGGCGACGCTACTCGGCCACCGCGACGTAACGCCACTCGTCGTCCGATCGCTCCTGCTCCGAGACGTCGACCTCGACGCCCGCGAGGGCCGTCTCGACGCGGCTCGTCATCGCGTCGCTCATGAAGTGGTGGTGCAGGTCGAGGCGCCTGAGGTGGGTCAGCGGCTGGCCGGACAGCAGCGCCTCGGCACCCTCGTCGGTGAGGACGCCCATCGACAGGGCCAGCGACTCCAGCCGCGCCACCACCGGAGCCGACGCCACCGCCGCCGCGATCTCGTCCTGGATCTCGCTGTCCTGCAACCCCAGGTGCCGCAGCGCGGGCAGCCTCTCCCCCGACAGGATCGGCTCCAGGTCCGCCACCGTGGCGTCCCCGCCGTACCCCGAGACGCCCAGCCACAGCTCCAGGTACTTCAGCGCGGGGAACTCGCTCTCGGCGACACCCCGGACCACCGAGGCGGGCAGCCCACCCGTCTCGAACCGGAGCATTCGCAGGTTGGCGTGCCTGACCGGGCGCAGCTCCAGCCCGGTTCCCCCCCTGACGTCCAGCCGCTCCAGCAGCGGGAACGCCTCCAGCAACGGGGTGACGTCACTCTGCTGGATCCAGGAGATCTCGCACTCCTCCGACGACATCTCCCCGAAGAAGAGCAACCGGAGCGCCGGGAACCGGGCGGCGTTCTCCACGAGCAGCCGGACGACGTCCGCCGAGCTCCTCTCGTAGGCCTCGCCCCATCCACCGATGATGATCGCCCTGACCTCGGCGGTGGCCACCGTCTCCAGGAAACGGCCGAACAGCTCCTCGAAGGTCTCCTCCGAATCGTGCACGTCCTCCGAGATCTGCCACACCACCTCACCGGCGGCGAGTGTCCGCACGTCGGCGGAGCTCAGGTCCGCGATCGGCAGGCCGGCGTAGTTTCCTCGGTAGAGGTCGTCGACCTCGTCGTTGAACTCGGTGTGGTCCATCCAGGGCTCCTGTCAGGCGAAACGTGACAGACCACGTCCTACCAGAGATCACCGACACTTCGAGAATCCTTCCTCCGGACTGGACGGGCAAAAACGGTCAGTCAAGATGAAGGTTATGGACAACGGCCGCATACGGCTCAGCTCGGCCTCCGGCCGCTGGGTCCTGCTCACCACGGTGCTCGGCTCGGGGATGGCCATGCTGGACGGCACGGTCGTCAACGTGGCGCTGCCCGCGCTCGGCGCCGATCTCAAGGCCGACATGGCCGGCCTGCAGTGGACGGTCAACGCCTACACCCTCACCCTGGCCGGGCTGATCCTGCTGGGCGGCTCGCTCGGCGACCGTTACGGCAGGCGCAAGGTCTTCCTGATCGGCGTCGTCTGGTTCGCGGTCGCCTCGGCCCTGTGCGGGCTGGCCCCCACCATCGAGACGCTGATCGCGGCCCGGGCGTTGCAGGGTGTCGGCGGGGCGCTGCTCACCCCCGGATCCCTCGCCATCATCCAGGCGTCCTTCGCCCGGGAGGACCGGCCCAGGGCGATCGGGGCCTGGTCGGGGCTGGGCGGGGTCGCGACGGCCATCGGACCTCTGCTCGGCGGGTGGCTGGTGGAGACGGCCGGCTGGCGATGGGTGTTCCTGATCAACCTGCCGCTGGCTGTGCTGGTGGTGGCGGTGGCCGTACGGCACGTGCCGGAGAGCAGGGACGTGCGGGCGGGAGGCCGGTTCGACGTGCTGGGCGCGGCGCTGGCCGCGCTGGCGCTGACCGGGATCACCTACGGCCTGATCGGCCTGGAGACGATCCCGCTCGTGGCGGGCCTGCTCCTGGGCACCGCGTTCGTCTGGCTGGAGATCAGGCGCTCGCCCGGCGCGCTCGTGCCGGTCGGGGTCTTCACCTCGAAGGTGTTCACCGCGGTCAACGTGGTGACGTTCGTCATGTACGCCGCGATGGGAGTGGTGTTCTTCCTGCTGGTCGTGCAGTTGCAGGTCTCGGCGGGCTTCTCCCCGACGGTGGCCGGGGCCGCGCTGATCCCGGCGACGGTCCTGATGCTGCTGCTGTCGGCCCCGGCGGGTGAGCTGGCCAAGCGGATCGGCGCCCGGATCCCGATGACGGCCGGCATCCTGACCTGCGCGGCCGGGATGCTGCTGATGTCACGGATCGGCGAGGGCTCGTCCTACGTCATGGATGTGCTGCCGGCGACGACCCTGTTCGGGCTGGGACTGTCGGCCGCGGTCGCCCCGCTCACCGCGACCGTGCTGGCCACCGCCGCCGAGCGCTACGCGGGGGTGGCCAGCGGGGTCAACAACGCCGTGGCCCGGACCGGCGGACTGCTCGCGGTCGCCGCGATCCCGCCGCTGGCCGGCCTGACCGGCGACGCCTTCGACTCCCCGCCCGTCTTCACCGCCGGGTTCCACACCACGATGCTGATCGCCGCGGCGATGATGGGCGTCGCCGCGGCGATCACCTCCCTCACCATCAGGGAGAACGTCCTGGCCGAGTCCCAGCCCCGGCCGGACTGCCCGGTGGCCGCCCCCCATCCGGGAAAATGACGCCTCCCCCTCCGGGGAACGACACCGCGCCGGCACCCGCCGGGCGGCCGGTGACACGGCGGCACACGGGCGGTACGGTTCCCCCGCCTCGCCCGCGGGCGAGGACGCGAGACCGCGGGGTCAGAAGGTGAACGCCTGGGTGCGGACGCTGTTGTCGAAGTTGGAGACCAGCAGTTCGGGCTCGCCGACCGAGCGGATCTCCGGCAGCCGGGTCAGCAGTTCGCGGAACATCGTCCTCATCTCCTGGCGGGCGAGGTTGGCGCCCAGGCAGAAGTGCGGGCCGGGACCGCCGAAGCCCACGTGCGGCTTGGTGTCGCGGGTGATGTCGAACCGGTCGGCGTCCGGGAAGACCTCCTCGTCGCGGTTGGCCGAGCCGTAGAAGAGCACGACCTTGTCCCCGGCCTTCAGACGCAGTCCGCGCAGGTCGTAGTCCTGGGTGACGGTGCGGCGGAACTGCATGATGGGCGAGACGTGGCGGACCATCTCCTCGATCGCCCCGCCGATGCGGGCGTCGAAGTCCTCCACCAGCAGACGGCGCTGCTCGGGGTTGTCGGTGAGCAGCTTGATGCCGTGGGCCATGGTGTTGCGGGCCGTCTCGTTCCCCGCCACCAGCAGGAGCGCGAAGAACGACCCCAGCTCGCGATCGGTCAGCCGCTCGCCGTCCACGTTGGCGGTGACCAGCGCCGAGACCAGGTCTCCCCCGGGCGCCTCCGCGCGCTCCCTGCCGAGTTTGATCACCAGACGTTGCAGGGCGAGCAGCGCCGTCATGTTCCGGGCGCCCATCCGGACCGTCTGCGCGAGGCTGGGCCGTACCCCGGTGTAGGCGGTGGAGACGTCCACATGCCGGTGCACCCGGGTCCGCACGTCGTCGGGGATGCCCATCATGTCGCAGATCACGTGGATGGGCAGCCGGGCGGCGACCTGGGCGACGAAGTCACCGGGGCCGGCGGCCACCACGTCGTCGACGATCCTCGCGCACGCCCCGTCGATGTCGCCCTGCAGGTTGCTCAGCATCCTGGGGCTGAACGCGCGGGAGACGATGCGCCGCAGCCGGGCGTGCCGGGGGTCGTCCATGTTCACCATGGACTCGCCGAACACGTGCTTGACCCAGCCGGGCGGCTCGGGGTTGGTCACCGCGGGCTCGCTGGAGAACACCTTGGCGTTGCGGCTGGCCTCCACCACGTCGGCGTGCCGGACGAGGGCGTAGAACCCCTTGCCCGAACGGAGCAGCGGCACCCGCCTCTCCGGGAAGAAGACCGGCCGGTCGAGCTCCCGCAGCCGCGCGAACGCCTCGTGCCGCTCCTTCGGCGGGCGGCGCCAGAACCCCAGATCAGCCAGGTCGATTCCCATACCCCAATCCTGGCACGTTCTTTACCCGCGCCCGCCCGCCGGGAACACGCTCCTCCACTCCGCGCTCAAAGGACCTTCGACGTCGCCCTGACGTGATGGCGGATCCGCTTGGCGAGCCTTCCCACGGAGACGCCCGGTTCGTCGGTGACGACCGCGCCGAACCTGGCCACGGCGGTTCCCCGGCGCGAGCCCACCCATCCGCGCAGTTTGACGGTGGTGGAGTCCCCCTTGTCGAGCGAGGAGATCAGGCAGGCCAGGGTCCGCCGCTTGACGGCACACCTGACGCTGCGCGGTCTGTCGATCACCTTGAGCCTGCGGAAGTGGCGGGAGAACTCCCCGACGAGCGCCACGTAGTGCTGGCCCCTGGCCTTCCGGTTGCGCACCTTCACGGTGTAGGTGAGGTATCCGCCCCGGCGGGTGTACTTGGGGAAGTAGACGTCGTAGTGGAAGTCGGCGGCGGTGGCGGCCGCGGCGGTGGTCATGGCGGTGGCCGCGGCGGGAGGTTGGACGAGGAGGGTACCGCCCAGCGCGGCGGCGAGAACCCCGGCGGCGAGCCTCTTGGCGACGTAACTCATATGCCGCATCATCTAACAAATCATTCAGAATTCCTGGCGATCAGATCAAGCGGGAGAGCGGCCCGCCGTACCGGAGTCCGCCGGCCCGGGGCCGCTCACCCGCGTCCGCGCCGTCAGCCCAGGTACGGCTCCAGGTGCTCGTTGAGCGCGCCGCAGCCCAGATACTTCTCCACCGTGTGGAAGTCGAGCCAGTCGAGGTTCACCAGCGTCTCCTGGTCGACCCCGGTGAAGCACCCTCGCAGCGCCGCCGGGATGGCCGCGATGTCATCCTTATCGGCGATGTTCACCCATCGCCGGACATGTGGCGGTTTTTCACCCCAGCCGTTGACCGGGGCGGGCAACAGGCGGTCGAAGATCACGTTGCGCATGCCGAGCGGGCTGCCGAGAGTGATCAGCAGATCCACCTCCGGGCCGGGATCGGCCCAGAGCGCCTCGTAGGTCACCACGCTGCCGAGCGAGTGCGCGATCACCACCTCCGGCCGACTGCGCTCGATCACCTCCGCCACGGCGAGACGCGCCTTCGCCCGCGTCTCGCCGTCGGCGGTCATGTACGCGGCGACCTCGGGGCAGAAGAACCTGGCGAAGTCGGCGGCCTTGGCCTGCAGGCGGTCCAGCAGCCAGCCGGTCATCCGGTGCAGCGCGCCGGTCAGCCCCTCCCCCAGCGAGCCGGGCAGCCCCTCCCTCAGCGAGCCGAGCTGCCCGGCCCACGCGACGAAGACCTGCTGGGACGGGACGTCCATGGTCTGCACGGCGCGAGGAGACTCGTCCTTGTGCTCCCCCAGCAGGTGGGCGTAGTAGGCGATCTCGGTGATATACCGCTGCCGGTCGTACGGCAGGCCGCCGGTCAGCCCCCTGTGCAGATAACGGTCCCACTTGTCGCGCACCGCCGCGGCCGCGTCGCCCACCGAGTTTCCGGCCTCCCGGTAGTAGTGGTACTTGCCTATCCCGTGCACGCCGACAATCTTGCCCACGCGTTCCCGCCCTTCCGTTCGCGGATCCGTGCGGCCCCCCAGGTCACTGTGACGGAAAAAGACCGGGACTCACAAGTCCGTATCCGTCGCCCCATTCAGGATGGGCATAAATCACTTGATCAATAGGTTTGTCCTCTCGATATCCTGGACGCACACCCCGATCAAGACGTCCCGGTGCACCCCGTGGGAAGGAGGCGGTCGCCATGTCGGGCCCACTTCAGGTCAGCGACTCGGTCTCCGTCCCCGAGGCCGAGCTCCACTGGCGGTTCTCCCGTTCCTCGGGCCCCGGCGGGCAGGGGGTCAACACCACCGACAGCCGGGTCGAGCTCAGCTTCGACCTGGCCGCCACCGAGGCGCTCGACCCGGCACTCAAGGTCCGCGCCCTGCAGCGCCTCGGACCCCGCCTGGTGAACGGGGTCATCACCATCGCCGCCTCCGAGTTCCGCTCCCAGCTGCGCAACCGCGAGGCCGCCGAGACGCGCCTGGCCCGGCTCCTGCGGGAGGCCGTCGCCCCGCCGCCCAGGAGGCGCCGCCCCACCAAGCCCAGCAGGGGCGCCGTCGAGCGGCGGATCTCCGCCAAGAAGCGCCGTTCCGACCTCAAGCGGCTGCGCCGGGACGACCACTAGGCCTCCGTTCTCCGGACGTGGCGCCTCGTCGCCGCCCGGAACGCCGAGAGGTCCGGCGCCGCGGGTGGTCGCCCCGGACCGGCCCGGATCGGGTAAGGACGCGCCGGCGCTTACGGGCAGGGGAACCTTACCTTCAGGGCACGGTGACTTTGAGTAGTCGATCTGAAACACTCGGTCACTGTCGGGCTGAGCCCCGAGCCGGACGACGAGTCGGCCCATCCAGCCCGCGGTCCCTCTCCGCAGTACAGACAAGGAGCATGTCCCCATGTTCACCATCCGCAGGATCTCCGCGCTCGCCGCCCTCTCCGCGAGCCTCCTCGCCGCCGTCGTGGTCGCCGGGGCGGGTCCGGCCTCGGCCGCCCCCGACGGCAGGATCTTCATCCGGAACGAGGGCGGAAACCAGAATCTGGATGTGTCCGAGGGGGACGTCAGACCGGGCGCGGTCGTGCTGACCTACACCCCCAACTGGCAGGACAACCAGAAGTGGATCCTGGACAGGCAGAACGACGGCACCTTCCACATCATCACCGTCGTCGACCCCGACCTCTGCGTCACCGCCGAGTCGCCCCGGAGCACCACCGGTCAGATCAAACTGCGCATGTGCGACACCCGAGCAGCCCAGAAGTGGCACTTCTCGCCCGAGGGCCCCAACATCGGCCTGTTCGAAAGCGCCAGGTACGAGGGGCTGTCCCTGGCCGCCGGAGACGACGAGGCCGGCGCCGTTCTCAGCCCGACCGACCCCGACGACGACTACCAGCGGTGGAGCTTCATCGACGCGTCCTGACTCGGCGAAACCCCCTGCCGCGGACCTCGTGACCACAGGTGGCCGGCCTCGCCCCCTGCGGCACGCGCGGGACGAGGCCGACCACCGTCCAGCGGCGGCGCCCGGTCACCTGCGGACCGGGGTCTCCACGGTCAAGGTGACAGAATGAACAGATGCCTCTCGTCCCCAGCGTCCGCGCGGTTCTCCTCGACGACGACCGGCTCGTGCTGTTCCGGCGTACGGTTCCCGGCGAGGAGCTCTACTGGTCCATCCCCGGCGGCCACGTCGAGCCCGGGGACGCCTCCCTGGAACACACCCTGCACCGCGAGGTGCTGGAGGAGCTGGGCGCCACCGTCTCCGGCGTCACCCCGCTGACCACCCTGGAGTGCGTCCGCGAGGAGGGCGTCAAGACCCAGCACGTCTACGGCTGCCGCCTGGTCTCCATGGATCTCGCCCTGCGCTGCGGCCCGGAGTTCTCCGACCCCGCCAGGGGTCTCTACGAGGTGGTCCGGCTACCGCTCGATCCCGCCGAGATCACCGCCATCAACCTGGTCCCCCCGGAACTCGGCGCCTACCTGGCCGACCACATCACCAGGCTGCCCGAGCTGATCTCCTGACCCGGCCCCGGATCCCCGCCGGCCCGGCACGACCTTCCCGGACGCCCCGCTCCCCGGACGGTTAGCAGACCTTCCCAGCCTGCCGCGGCGCCGCCTCCCCGGGTGGTCGCGCTCCCCGGGCGGCCCTGGCGGACCCTCCCGGGCGATCGTGTCAGGTACCGTTGTCGATCATCTCGATCAGGTCGGCGACCGAGTCGGCCACCTGGGAGGGGCGGAACGGGTAACGGTCCACCTGGTCCCTGGTCGTGACGCCGCTGAGCACCAGGATCGTGTGGAGCCCCGCCTCCATCCCGGAGACGATGTCGGTGTCCATCCGGTCGCCGATCATGGCGGTGCTCTCGCTGTGGCCGTCGATGGCACGCAGCGCGCTGCGCATCATCATCGGGTTGGGCTTGCCGACGAAGTAGGGCTGCACACCGGTCGCCTTGGTGATCAACGCCGCGACCGCACCGCAGGCGGGCAGCGAGCCCTCGTTCGACGGGCCGACCGGGTCGGGGTTGGTCGCGATGAAGCGGGCCCCGCCCTCGATCAGCCGGATGGCCCGGGTGATCTGGGTGAAGCTGTAGGTACGGGTCTCACCGAGCACCACGTAGTCGGGCTGGATATCGGTCAGGATGTAACCCGCCTCGTGCAGGGCGGTGGTCAGGCCCGCCTCACCGATCACGTAGGCGGAGCCGCCGGGACGCTGGCCGTCCAGAAACCTGGCCGTGGCCAGCGCCGAGGTCCAGATCGACCGGGCGGGGATGTCAAGACCGGCGGCGCGCAGCCGTACGGCCAGGTCGCGCGGGGTGTAGATGGAGTTGTTGGTGAGCACCAGGAACCGTCTGCCGGACTCGCGCAGGCGCCGGATGAACTCGTCCGCACCGGGGACGGGGTGGCCCTCGTGGACGAGAACCCCGTCCATGTCCGACAGCCAGCACTCGATCGGCTTGCGTTCCTCCATCACTCCCCCGTGTTCTCTCCGCGGTCCCGCACGACGGACCCAGGACAAGGGTGACAGGTGAGACGGGGCCGCGTGTCATCAGGTCCACCGCACCGCTCTACTGCTCGATGCGCCAGGACTGTTCCTCGACCAGTTCCCTGCTGCGCCAGCCGTAGGGGGTGCGGATCAGGCGGTGGTGATACCACCCGCCGCCGCGGACAAGCCCGGCCTCGCCGCCGGGGACCGCGCCCCTGGACCGCGCGAGCGTGCCGGTGAACGAGACCGTGACCACGGCCTCGTCCCCCTCGAACCTGATGACCGGCACCCCGATCAGGTGATGACGCCCCGGCCAGCGTGACAGCGTCTCGGCCAGCCACCGCCGCGCCTCGTCCCGGGTGCCGCGGACACCGCCGGACGCGGTGTAGTCGATCACCGCGTCCGCGGTGAACACGAGGTCGAGCCGTGCCCAGTCCCCGTTGTCCACGGCGTAGGCGTACTTGGCGAGCAGGTCGCCGATCTCCAGCCGGTCCGCGATCTCCCGTTCCCTCATACCCATATCCAACTAAACGCATGGTAAAGGCGCGAGGGCCTCCGGCACCGCCTCGGGGCGGCGCCGGGTGAACCGGTCCGCGGGTCGAGGTTGAGATCGTGGAGGACGTCCCCGGCGTCCCTGGCCTCCGGCCCGGCTCACCCCGGCGAGGCGGGCCTGTGCTCAGACCCCCGTACGGCGGCGCCGCGATCGGTGGTTCACTTGCCGGATGAACGACAGCGACGATCTGATCGGCGAGCTCCGGCGCCTCGCCGTCCGGTACGGCTCGGCCCCCGCGGAGGTGCTGCCGACCAGGCCGGACGTGATCATCGTGCGGGCCGGATCCGTCGTGGTGAAGGCCCACTCCCCCGGGGCGGAGCGGGCGCCGCTGGTGCGGCGGATGCACGCGGTCGCGGGGCCGGCACTGCGCGAGATCATGCTTGAACCGCTGACCGAGGAGGTCACGGTCGTCGGTGACCGGCTGGTCACCGTGTGGCCGGCCGGAACCCCGGTGGACCATCACGATCCGGACGCGGCCCCCTGGGAGGCGGCGGCGCGGCTGCTGGCGCGGCTGCACGCCGTGCCGGCGCGGACGCTGCCCCCGCTGCCCCCGCTGCCCCCGGCGGGCGGCCCGGCCCGGGTGGCCGCGATGGTCTCCCGGCTGGAGCACGGCTCGGCCGCGGCGCTCGTCGTGCGCCGGGCCCTGGCCTGCCTGCCCCCGGCACCGCCCGGTCCGGCCACGCCGGCGCACGGCGACTGGCACCTGGGCCAGATGGTCCGGATCCGGGGCGAGTGGATCCTCATCGACGTCGACGACCTGGGGATCGGCGACCCCGCCTGGGACCTGGCCAGACCCGCCGCCTGGTTCGCCGCCGGGCTGCTGGAGCCGGAGGTCTGGCACCGCTTCCTCACGGCGTACCGCATGGCGGGCGGGCACGCCGCCGGAGCGGACGGCGACCCGTGGGAGCGGCTGGACCTGCCGGCGCAGGCGATGACCGTGCAGCTCACGGCGGCGGCGGTGGCCAAGGCCGAGCGGGAGGGACGGCCACTGGACGAGGTCGAGCAGATCCTCGTCGATACCTGCCAAAGGATTGTCCGGTTCCGAAGCGCCTGCCATAGTGTGCCCACGCAGTAGGTTGTGGTTACGTCAACGACAACCCCGGGAACAAGGAGATCAGCCAGATGCAGTGCCCGAAGTGTCGGGGCGCGATGCGCACTTACGAGCGCAACGGCGTCCACATCGACCAGTGCGACAGCTGTCGCGGCATCTTCCTGGACTATGGCGAGCTTGAGACGCTGACCCGGATGGAGAGCCAGTGGTCCCAGCAGCGCCACGCGGCTCCCCCGCCGCCTCCGCCGCCCCCGCCGATGCACCACGGCGCCCCCGGCTGGGGCGCGCAGCACGGCCACTACGGCCACCACCGCCAGCGCAGCTGGGTGGGCATGCTGTTCTCGTCCTGATCCGACCGGGGGGACGCCGAGACCGCGATCTCACCACCGGGATCGCGGTCTTCTCGTCTCCGGCTCCTCCCCACGGTTCCCCGACGGCCCCGGGCCCGCCCCGCCGATCCCTCCCGGCGGCGGGCGGAGCGGCGGGTCAGCCGGGGAAGTCGCCCGGCTTGATGCGCTTGGGCCGTACATTGCCGCCCGCGACGGCGTTGAGGGTGATGGTCCAGTCGGTCCAGCGGACCTGGGTCGCGGTGTGCACCGTTCTGAACAGCACGGACTTGCCGAACTGCTCGAAGGTGCACGACCGGGTGAAGCCGCGCACCCTGGAGTCCCAGTCGGTGCCGAGGGTGTAGTAGATGTTGTACTTTCCGTCCCGTACGCCCTGGACCCTGAACTTCGACTTCCTGCGGACGTAGACGGTGATCACCTTCTTCTTGCCGCGTACCAGCACGACGACCGCGTCCTGCCTGTTGCCGTTCCTCAGTTCGAGGTAGGCGCGCCCGGGGCGGCCCTCGGACTTGATGAAGGCGCCGTTGCGCAGGCGGCGGGACCTCTTCTCCGAGACCTTCACCGGCACGACGTCGGTGCGGTACTCGCCCAGGGCGGCCAGGGCGGCCGCGCTCTGCAGAAGAGGCGACACCTGGCCCGTCTCCTCCAGCCCGGTCAGCACACCGGCCCCGGTGCAGACCTCCTGGGCCCGCACGTCCTCCTGGGCGCCGGCCAGCATGCCGGTGAACCGCCGGAGCGTGCCAACGTAGTCGCCGTGCGGGATCTTGATCTCGGCCGGCGGGGTCAGGGCCTCCAGGCCGGCGACCGCCCCCTCCAGGGTGGCGACCGTCTGTTCCAGCCGCCGGTCGAGCCCTTTGCCGCCGGTCGCGTTCAGCTTTCCGAGCGCGTCCCTGATGGGGCCGCGCGCCCTGTCGAGCTCGGCCCGGTATGCCTCGGGGGTCAGGTCCACCGTGGTGGGCGAACCGGTGGAGGGGGATGTGGGCGGCTCGCCACCGGCCCCCTGCCCCGACCCCACCACACCGCCCGCGGTGGCCGGGCCGACCACGGGCTCGGCGGGGCCGGTGAAGGTGCAGGCGCTCAGGGTCAGCATGGTGACCACGGCGCAGGAGAGCAGTCGGGGGGCAGTCACGCCTCACTATCGCCTGATCGACAACAACCCGTCAAACGCCCGGAACCGGGCCGTGTTTCCGGGTGACCGCCCCTCCCCGCGAGAGGCAGGTCAGGGACATGTCAAGGGCCCGCCGCGTCGGGAACACGACAGTGCGTCCGTCGGAGCGCACGGTCGCGGCCCACCGCCCGCACGACGGCCGATCGCCCGCCACCGGGAAAAATAAAGCACTTCCCACTAAAATATCGTCATTTACCGCGATATCAGAGAAAGCGTTCACCGGGCCGCGGCGGCGGAACGCCTAGCCGGCCGGGCGGATCACCAGGAGCGACCGGGGGCGTTTGGTGAAGTCCAGGTCCCCGGGCACGGTGCACGTCTCACCGTCGCGCGCCAGCCGTACCGGACCGGACGGTGAGGAGATCCGCAGCGTGTCGGCCCGCCACCGCCGGTAGTGACGCGACAGGCCGAGGCCGGCGGTCATCACGGTGAGGAACGCGCGGGTCCTGGGCAGCCGGTCGGCGGCGGCGAGCACGCGGATGTCCAGCAGACCGTCCTCCAGACGTTGCCGCCTGGTGGGCACCGCGCCGCGTGAGTCGTAGCCGCAGTTGCCGACGAACACCAGCCAGACCCGCCTGGGCACGCCGTCGACGACGAGGTCGACGGGGCTCGCGCCTCCGGGACCGAGCACCTCGGCCATGGCCCACAGCAGGGCGGGCCACTTGCCGATCCGGCCCTGAAGCCGCTCCCTGCGGTCCACCAGCTCGGGGTAGAGGCCCAGGCTGGCGGTGTTGACGAAGACGCCTCCCGCCACCTCGCCGACATCGACGGCGGCGAGTTCCCCGGCCCGGTAGGCCCCCACGGCGTCGCCCGCGGTCTGCAGGCCGAGTGTGCGGGCGAAGTGGTCGAGGGTCCCCGCGGGCACGACCAGCAGCGGGACCTCGGCCGCCAGCGCCTCCCGTACGGCGCAGGCCACGGTGCCGTCGCCACCGGCCACCGCGAGCACGACGGCGCGTGTGGCGGCCTCGCGCATCACGGGCCGCAGATCGGCCTCCGGATCCGGCTCGACGACCTCGGCCCCGGGCAGCGCCTCGCGCAACAGCCCCGCGGTTCCCGTGCCGTTCCCGGCCGCGTCGTTCACCACCGCGACCACCCCCGCTCCCCCCGGGTCGAAGCGGGCCGAGGGCGCGGTGACGGCGGCCCGGGCCTGCCCGGCCTCGGCGGCACGGGGCCAGAGCCGCCGGGTGAGCAGGCCGGTCGCGACACCGACCGTGGCTCCGGCGAGGACGTCTCCCGGGTAGTGCACGCCGGTGTAGACGCGGGAGAAGCAGACCGCGGCGGCGAGCAGCGTCACGGGGGCGGTCACCGCGAGCGGCGCCTCCATGGCCACGGCGGTGGCGAACGCCGCCGCCGAGGCCGAGTGGCCGGACGGGAACGACGCCGACGAGGGCACCTTGATCAGCCGCGTCAGCGGGAGACCCTCCGACGAGGGTCTGGAGCGGCGGAAGATCTGTTTTCCGACCAGGTTCACCAGCGGGCTGGCCAGACTGACCGCGAGCAGCCCCCTGGTGGCGGCGCGGCGCAGGGGCCGCCGCCCGCTGACCGCGCACGCGGCGGCGAGTCCGGCCCAGAGCAGCGAGTTGTCCGCCGCCCGCGACAGGGCGGGCAGGAGACGCTCGACACCGGCGAGCCTCGCATCCGCCACCGCGGCGAAGAGCCGCCGGTCCATCCTGCCCAGCCGCGACATCAACCGCATTTCCCACGCTCCTCGAAACGCCGGGTACCCGCACGGAAACCTAGTCCTGTCGCATACTCCGATACCCGGCGGGCGTCCCCTTCGCGCCCCCGCCGTCACTCCGTCGAAAGGCGGGTGTTCACCGAGACGGGGCGGGGCGGGACGACCGCGCGGACGGACGGTCCGTCAGCGGGCCGCCGTCTCTCCGGTGGTCGCCGACGTGCCGAGGCGCACCTTCATCGCGTGCTCGACCAGGGCGATCAGCACTCTCTTGCCGGACTCCCGTTCCCGGGCGTCGCACAGCACGATCGGGATGTCCGGGTGGAGGGTCAGGCCGAGCCGTACCTCGTCGAGGTCGTAGCGGCGGGCTCCGTCGAAGCAGTTGACCGCGACGATGAAGGGCGTCTGGCGCCGCTCGAAGTAGTCCAGCGAGGGGAAGCAGTCGGCCAGCCGGCGCGTGTCGGCGAGGACGACGGCACCCAGCGCGCCCAGGGCCAGCTCGTCCCAGAGGAACCAGAACCGCTCCTGCCCCGGGGTTCCGAAAAGGTAGAGCCGGTACGCCTCGCCGATGGTGATGCGGCCGAAGTCCATGGCCACCGTGGTGGTCTGCTTGGCCTCCACCCCGGACAGGTCGTCGACCCCGACACCCCTGTCGGTCAGCGTCTCCTCGGTGCGCAGCGGCTGGATCTCGGAGACCGCGCCGACCATGGTGGTCTTGCCGGCCCCGAAGCCGCCCGCGACCAGGATCTTGATCGCCTTGGGCAGCTTGATCCGCCCGGCGTCGCGGCTAGAGCGCACGGAGTCCATCGAGCACCGCCCTGTACAGCCTCTCGTCGTGCATGTCCGTCTCCGTATGGGGCTCCTGCAGAGCGATGAACCCCTGTTCGAGCAAGTCGCTGAGCAGGACACGGACGGTGCCTGCCGGAAGGTTCGTGTGCGCGGCGATCTCGGCCACCGACTGCGGCTGGCGGCAGAGCTTCACGATGGCGAGACACTCGGGATCGAGGCCCGCCTCCTTGGACGGGATGGAGCGGACGGTCACCGCGAGGGTGATGAGATCGAACCTGCCGCGCGCCGGTTCGGTCCTGCCGCGGGTGAGGACGTACGGCCGGACGATCGGCCCGGCCTCGTCGCCCACCCACTGCGTGTCGGATCGCTCTTCGAAGGGGTTCATCGCGGAACGTCGTCCTTCACGACGGAGTCCGTGGCCCGGGGGGGCGAGATGAGGTACTGGCCGACGCGGGTGACGAGCATGGCCATCTCGTAGGCGACCAGGCCGACGTCGGCCTCCTGCGTGCAGAGCACGGCCAGGCAGGCGCCCTGCCCCGCCGCGCTCACGATCAGGTAGGCGGAGCGCATCTCGATGATGGTCTGGCGCACCGCGCCGCCGCTGACCCGATCGCTGACCCCCCTGCCCAGGCTCTGGATCGCCGAGCCGACGGCGGCCAGGTGTTCTGCGTCGGCCCGGTCGAACCTCGCCGACGCCGCCAACAGCAGGCCGTCGGTGGAGAAGACGATTCCGTGCTCGGCCTCTTCCACTCGGGCGACCAGGTCGTCCAGCAACCAGGCCAGATCGGTGAAAGATCCTGTTCCCTGCACCACTCGTTGTCCTCTTTCTGCCGGCGGGCGTTCGGCCGGCGGCCTCTAGCGGCTCGTCGGCGCCGGGCCGGCACGCGCGATTCGAGATCATCACTGGCGTCACATATGGGGTCTGCGGCCGTTGGTACGTTTCCCCTCCTGGTCGAGCAGGTCGGCGGCGTCGGAGCGACCTCGGCGGGTGCCCTCCTGGAAGGAGGCCATGGCCGCGCGGATCTCCTCGGGTGAGCGGTCGTCGTCGCCGTCGTCGGGGACGGGCTCGGGGGTGGGCGGGTCCCCCTCCTGCAGCGGGGTCGCGAGATGGGTCTGCGGGATACGGCGGGGGAGGCCCCCCGGCGTGTGACTGGTGTCGGGCGGGGGCAGCACGAGAGGAAGCGGGACCACGGGATCACCGGGAACGTCCCCGCCGTCGGAGACACCCGGCGCGGCGGGAGCACCGGACACCCTGGGGAGACCGGGGTCGCCGAGCGCCTCGGGAGCGCCGCCGGGCGCGTGACGGCCCGCGGTCAGCGCGGCCTCCCACCCATCGGACGACATCGCCTGGACGGACTGGTCGATGGCCTTCTCCCTCCTGCCGGTCGATCTGACACCGGTGACACCCAGCGGATCGGCCCCCCGATCGCGGGTCCCGGTCGTGGGCGCCCCACCGGCCATCACGCTGGCGTTCACCGCGCGGGGCTGCGGCACGGCCGCGCCCCCCTCGGCCTCGGACTCGCGCTGCTCGCCGACCAGATCCTGCGGGAGCAGGACGACGACCGTCGTGCCGCCGTACGGCGAGGCCTTGAACGTCACCCGGATGTCGTGGCGTTCCGCCAGCCGGCTGACCACGTACAGCCCCAGCCGGGCGTTGCCCCCCAGTTTGAGCTCGGGCGGGTTGGCGATCCGCTCGTTGGCCCCGGCGATGTCCTCCGGGCTCATGCCCAGGCCCCGGTCCTCGACCTCCAGGGCGTATCCGTGGGCCACGGCGTACCCGCTCACCTGCACCGTGGTGTAGGGCGGGGAGAAGGAGGCGGCGTTCTCGACCAGTTCGGCGACCAGGTGGATGACGTCGCTCACCGCCCGGCCGTCCAGCGCGACGTCTCCCAGGGGGAGCACGTCCACCCGGGTGTAGTCCTCGATCTCGGCCAGCGCGCCGCGGACGACGTCGATCATCGGCACCGAGTCGCGCCACGCGCGGCCGGGTGCCGCGCCGGAGAGCACCAGGAGGTTCTCCGCGTAACGTCGCATCCGAGTGGCCAGGTGGTCGAGCCGGAACAGGTCGCGGAGTTCCTGCGGGTCGTTCTCACGCCGCTCCATGACGTCCAGCACACTCAGCTGACGGTGGACGAGCGACTGGGTACGGCGGGCGAGGTTGCGCAGGATGTCGGCGATGTCACGCCGTAGCTGAGCCTGCTCGACCGCGACCTTGATCGCGGTCTGCTGCACGGCGTTGAACGCCTGGCCGACGTGACCGATCTGGTCGTTGCCGAACTCCAGCGGCGGCGCCTCGGCGGCGATGTCCACCTCCTGCCCGTGACCGATCCGGTCCACCACCGAGGGCAGTCGCTCGTTGGCGAGGTCCCATGCCGCGACGCGCAGCTTGTCGAGCTGCTGGACCAGGGCCCGCGCGGTGGTGATGGACAGGACGATCGAGGCGATGACGGCCAGCAGCCCTAGACCACCGGCCAGCGAGAGCCGTACGATGACGCCGACCGCGACCGGGGTGGCCCGCTCGACGATCCCGTCGCCCGCGGAGAGCACCACCTCCATCAGCTTCGTCAGCACGGGCTGGGAGGCGGAGGTCCACTGCCGGGCGTCGACGGACTCGGCCGGGGTCGCCGGGCTGGCGGAGGTGACCGGGTTGGCGGGGGTGACCGGGTTGGCGGGGGTGGTCGAGGTGGTGGGGTTGACCGGGCTGGTGGGGTTGGCGGTCCCCGCGGGAGCGGCCGGGGCGCCCCGCATGAGCTGTTCCTCCATACCGCGCATGCGGGCGAACGACTCGCTCTCGATCAGCCGCTGGCAGAGCTCCCGGTCGGCCGCGGGCAGCTCGGCCACGGCCTCCTGGAGGATGAACCGCCGGGTTCCGACGATCTGTGCGAACAGGGCGCGCTCGGCGTCGGTGAAGCGGCCCGCCGTCAGGGCGCCGGCCGCCAGGGCGTCCTCCTGGGCGAGGACCTCCCTGGCCCGGCTCAGCTCGATGACCGTACGGGTGTCCTTGGCGATCGCCACGTCGTCCAGCGTCGCCATGGAGTCGTAGATGCGATACAGGGACTCGATGACGTCGGTGAACAACTCGGCGGCCCGGATCCGGTCCAACGTCCCGGCGTCGATGGCCTTACGTCCGCCGCCGAGGCCGTTCAGTTTCTGGAACGTTTCGCCGATCCGGCGGTTGAGGGCCGCGCCCCCCAGCCACTGCACGTCACCACCGCTCGCGAGCTTCCGGAAGTTGGCTCCGGCCGCCTCGGTCCGCTTGCGCTGCGCGCTCAGCGACTCGCGCTGCTGACGGGTGGAGCGGGGCTCGGCCAGGTAGATCAGGCTGAGCCGCCGCTCGGACTGCAGCTCGACCAGCAGCCGCTCGCTCGGTTCCGCCACGCCCGAGTCGAGCTTGGCCACACCGAGCATGTTGACACCCTCACGGACCGTCACCCACGCGGTGAAGGCCCAGAGCGCGATAAGTGACACCAGCAGTGCCGTGACCTTGGTCCGCAAACGCGCGTTGCGCAAGCGCATAGCACCCATCCTGGTGAAAGTGAAAGAAAGTCACATTACTTTTCACGGCAATCAATGTGTGTGAACAAATCAACGCCACATCGCACCGTTGGCGGCATCCAGCAACGCACCCGCAGAACCCTAGCAATCTCCCCAAATACACTCAAGGCAAGATTGACCAGATGGGGCGGTCTGTCCTTTTCTCCGACCAAAATTCTGTGACATATTTCAGTTACTCTCCGTTATCGCGAGTCGCGGCCCCACCCCTCCGCAGGAGCCCCTGCCAGCGGGTACGGCACGCCGGAGGGCATGACGGACAGTGTGGAGGACGACGCGACGGATGCCGGGAGGGACAGTGCGCGCCGCGCCAGATGGAGCGCTCCCAGGATCGCCGCCCTGACGATCGCTACGGGCACATACAGGTCCTTGTCATGCCAGAGTGCCGGAGCGTCGATCGGCGCACCACGCTCGGTGACCGAGCCCAGCAGGCTGCGATACCCTCGCTCCACCGCCCGCGCGCGGCGCTCCTCGCCCACCGGATCCGCCGGGCCCGCCGGGACCGGTCCCGGCGGGGCGGGGCCGTCCGCCGACACCGGCCGGGCTGACGGATCCGTCAGCAGCAGGGTCTGCAGGGCGTAGGCCGTCTCCTCCGCCGTCCCCGCCCACCGCCCCCAGGATCCGTCATCGCGCTGGGTGTCCAGCAGCCACCGAACGGCTCCGCGCACGGCGCCCGCCGCCCCCTCGCCACCGTAGTCCTCCAGGGCGAGCGCGCAGCAGGCCGTCGCGTAGTAGGGCGAGGCGTGCCACCGGTCCATCCAGCTCCCGTCGGCCCGCTGGCAGCCGCGCAGCCACGCCGACAGCTTGCCCACGGCGATGGCGTAACGCGCGGTGTCACCGGACGGGCCGGCGGGGCGGCGCAGGTGCTCGCCGAAGGCGTCGAGCACGTGCGCGTTGACCGTCGGCGAGGCTCCCTCCTCCCCCTGCCAGGTGCAGAAATGGGTGTCCACCTCGTACGCCCAGAGGCAGCCGGGCTCGCGGGGCACGCCCAGCAGCGCCAGCGCGTACAGCCCGACGGAGGTGGTGTCGGAGTCCGGTGGCAGGCCCGCCCCCGCCGCGGTGCCGCCCGGGCCGATCGCGCGTTCCAGGCTCTCCACCAACTCGCCGGGTACGGTCACCGGGATGCCCGCGCGCCGCAGCCAGCTCAGCGTCCAGCCGCGTTCGAACACGGTGACGGGGATGGCGCAGGGCACCGGACCACCGGACCGGTTCACCACGGCCTCCAGGTAACGCCGCACCGGGGAGCTCCCGTCGAACGCCCCCGCCGCGCCGAGCCACGCGGCCCCGGCCGCGGGTGACGCTCCGACCGCGGCGACCGCCGGGGGGCGGGCCCCGCCCGGCTCCGCGCCAACCGGCTCCGCGCCGCCCGGCGAATCTCCGGCCAACCTCGCGGACGGGACCTCGGGGAGCGTCCCGAAGTCCTCGATCGGGCTCGGCGTGACCCCGGCGGCCCCGGCCGCCGCCTCACCCGCCACCTCCAGCGCGTGCAGCAGTTTGCGCGGGACCGTCGCGCCCGAGGCCAGCCGTGCCCGGATCATCGACAGTTTCACGCCGTCCATCCCCGCCGGAGGTTCCAGCGGCCCCCGCTCCCCCAGCGCCTCCAGATGGTTGTTGATCATGGTGGTCAGGGCCGGCACGATGAGCTCGATCGCCGGCATGTCGGGCAGGTCGCGCGAGACCGGCCCGCTCCGCCAGCGGCGCAGCGCCCCCAGCCCCCGCCGCGCCCCCACGGCCGCGAGGCCGCCCCCGTGGCCGGGGGGCTCGCGCCGCGCCTCCGCGAGGAGCGCCTCGGTCGCGCTGAGGGTGGGCACCAGGGCGTATCCGCCGGGGGCTCCCCAGCCGCCGTCCGGCCGCTGGGCGGCCAGCAGGAACCCGACGCGCCGGGCGTGACCGGCCAGCCACGGGGTCAGGCTCACCAGCCGCCCGGTCTCGTACGGCGAGGCCGAGACCTGGCCCCACGGCTCGGCCAGCAGACCCTCGACCAGCTCACGGGCCTCGGCGATCACGTCGATCTCCGGGAGAACCGTCCGCCGTGCCGTACCCGGGACCCGCGGCACCGTATCGGACCGGAGAAGGTCGTCGATGCTCACAGGGTGCCCCAGTAGTCGCCGAACCGATAGAAACCGGCGCAGAAGTCCATCTGCCGTTCGAGGTAGCCGGCCACCTCCGGATGGTCCGCCCGGAGTGGGGCGATCAGCTCCCGGCTCCGGGCGGCGAGCTCGGCGACGTGCCGCTCGACCTCGGGACGGGTGGGGCCGAGGAGCAGGGCGTTGAGGTCTCCCCAGGTCACGTCCCGTTCGTAGGTGCCCAGGTCGTTGAGGAGCCGGATCACCCGCTGCACCGCCCGGCCGGCCTCGGTGATCGGATCGGGACCGGCGGTGACGTCCGGACCGGCGGTGTGCAGCCGGTGGGCGGCGAAGACGAAGGAGAAGCCGAGGTTGTCGGCGTTGCCGAGGTACTCCTCGAACGTCGGGCGGACCTTGGCGGTCTTCCAGCGCCACTCCTCCAGCATCGCGGCCAGCATCCGACGGAGCTCCTCGCGCCAGACCGGCCCGAGCACCGGGAAGGCGGGGGCGGCTGCGAGCTCGTCGCGGACGTCGGCCAGCATGCGGGTGAGATCGTCGCCGGGGAGCGGCGGGGCGCCGCCGGCCACCTCCAGGCACCGCCGCGCGAGGTCGTCCACCTCCTGTGGGGAGGTCGCGACGTAGTCGACCAGCCAGTCCAGCCCGAACGCCCACAGGGTGGCCTTGTTGGCCATCCGCAACTGCTCGGCGGTGAACCAGGGCCCGCTGAACGCCATGGCCAGCGAGAGCGTGCTGTAGAGGGCCGGGTCGAACGGCTTGGCCGCGAACAGCTCGGGGTAGGCCGCCGCCCATTCGCGCATGCCGCGCTGGGACTGTCCGGCCACGGCGCAGACCGCCCCGCACTCCGCGGCGGTGGCCGCAGAGGCGAGGTCGGAGGGGGCGAGGCTGGAGGGGGCGAGGTCGGAGGGGGCCGTCACAGCGCCTCTCCCAGGGCGCGGCGGACCGGGACGAGCTTGAGCGCGATCTTCTCCCTGGGCCTCAGCGAGGCGGCGGGAGACGGCGTGAACGGCCCCGCGGTGGCGAGCGTCGGGCGGAACCGGCTCAGGATGGCGGCGACCAGGAGCGGCGCCTCCACGTAGAACAGGTGCTGTCCGAGACACTGGTGCGGTCCGCCGCCGAAGGGGAAGTAGGAATACTTGTGCCTGCGCTCCTGCCCCTCGGGCGCGAAGCGCTCCGGGTCGAACTCCAGCGGGCGCTCCCAGAACCCGTCCAGCCGGTGGGTGGCGTATGGGCTGATCAGCACCTGCGAGCCCGCCTTGACCCGCGTGCCGCCGATCTCGGCGGTCCTGGTGGCCATCCGAGGGAAGATCCAGCCGGCCGGGTAGAGCCGCAGCAACTCCTGCAGGACCATCCGGGTGTAGCGCAGTTCGGGGACGTGCGCCGGTACGGCCGGCCCGGCGCCGACCACGCGGTCGATCTCCTCGTAGAGCCGCTCCGCCACCTGTGGGTGGGCGTCCAGCAGCGGCCACAGCCAGGTCAAGGTCATGGCCGTGGACTCCGAGGCCGCGCCGTAGACGCTGACCAGGTCGTCGCGGATCTGCCGGTCGCCGATCTCCGCGCCGTCCTCCCCCCGGGCGCGGCAGAGGGCGGAGATGACGTCGAGGCTGTCACTGCGGTCGGCCCGCGCCTTCCTGATGACGGGGAACAGCACGTCGTCGACGGTCTCGACGGCCTTCATGAACGCCCGGTCTCCGGGCACCCGGACGGAGTAGGGCATGAAAGGCATGAGCAACCGGAAGTTGATCGAGGTGGCGGCGGTGTCGTAGGCGGGCGCGAGGCGCTCGCCGTCCGCCCGGGTGATCCGGTCGCCGAACAGCACGCGGATGACGGCCTGGTTCACGATCCCGGCCATCTCCTCGGCCGCGTCGACGAGCCGCCCCGACAGGGCGTAGCGGTCCAGCTCCTGGATGCGCAGGGTGATGGTCTTGGCCATCTCCTCGGCGATCGAGGCGATGTAGCGCCTGGTGAACAGGGGTTGCAGCACCTCCCTGCTGGACTCCCAGGGCTTTCCCTCGCCGAGGATGCTGGCGCCCAGGATGCGCCGCAGGGGCCGCCAGAACATGCCTTCGCGCCGGTAGTTCGTCCAGTCGGACTTGAGCACCTGCTGTACGTGGTCGGGGTGGGTCACCAGGTAGGGGCGGAAGAGCCCGAGGTCCAGGCGGACGACCTCGCCCTCCGCCTGCCTTCCGATCTCGGCGAGGGCGTTCACCGGATCTTTCACGAACCTCGGCAGGACACGATGGACAGGGATTGTTCTGCTGCGCCGGAACGCTCCAGCAGCCGCACCGATCGACATTACTTTGCTCTCCCACCTCGCGCGACGCGAACCTACGCAGCGTGAACACCGCCCACGGCGGAGCCAGGGCGGTGAGGCGCATTCCGGGATTCGGCCACTCCGGTGTGGCCTGTTCCCACGCGAAAACGGTCAGGGCTGGTCGACCGGCAGCCCCTTGACAACCCTTCCGCGCCTCGCCATGCGCCTTCTCACACTCACGTATCTAAAGAGTGCTTTTGTACGACTTTCGTAACCCTTTGGGCGAAGTATCACATGATCCACAGGGGCCGATCAAGGTCACAACCCGATAATATTTTCCATATGACTAGAATGACTTGCTTTATAGGGCAAATATTCGCGTAGCATGAACCAAATCCGTCAGCGGGCCTCCACCTCGGTCACGCACGGCGATGACGGGCGCAAGGCTGCCGACGGGTCCACCGGGGCGGCGGACGGTGATGGACCGGTCCCCGGCGCGCGGGTCACCTCCGGAGCGTCCCCACCCCGGCCACCGGCGCCCCGAACTGCGACGACGCACACCGTCCCGGATCCTCCCCGAGACCGGCACCTCAGTGCCCGAACGCCTCCAGGAGCCGGTCGGCGGCGAGGGAGGGGGTCAGAGCCCCGGTCTGAACCTCACGTTCGACCTCGGCGGTGATCGCGGCGACCTCCGGATGCTCGCGGAGCATGGTCAGCAGGCGGTCGGTCACCAGGGACCAGGTCCAGCCGACCTGCCGGCGACGGCGGCGGGCGGCGAGCTCACCGGAGGCCGCCATGGCGTCCTGGTGCGCGACGACCTGGCGCCAGAGCTCCTCCAGTCCGGTACCCTCGTACCCGCTGCACGTCAGGACCGGCACCGCGCGCTCCGAGCGGAGCAGCCGCAGCGCCCCCGCCAGCTCCCTGGCCGCCCTCCTGGCGTCCATCTCGTGGGGGCCGTCGGCCTTGTTGACCGCGATCACGTCGGCGAGCTCCAGCACCCCCTTCTTGATGCCCTGAAGCTGGTCGCCGGTCCTCGCCAGGGCGAGCAGCAGGAAGGTGTCCACCATGTCGGCCACGGCGGTCTCGGACTGGCCGACGCCGACGGTCTCCACGAGCACGACGTCGTACCCCGCCGCCTCCACCACGACCATCGCCTCGCGGGTCGCCTTCGCCACCCCGCCGAGGGTGCCCGAGGTGGGCGAGGGGCGGATGAAGGCGTGCGGGTCGGCGGCCAGACGGGACATCCTGGTCTTGTCCCCCAGGACGCTGCCGCCCGTCCTGGTCGACGACGGATCGACGGCGAGCACGGCCACCCGGTGGCCGTCCCCGGTCAGACGCACGCCGAGCGCGTCGATGAACGTGGACTTGCCGACCCCGGGCACGCCGGTGACGCCCACCCTGCGCGCCCGGCCGGCCAGCGGCGTCAGCTCCACCAGCAGCCGTTGCGCCAGGTCCCGATGGTCGGCCCTGGAAGACTCCACCAGCGTGATCGCCCGGGCGATCCAGAGCCGGGAGCCCTCCTTCACCCCCCGGACGTAGTCCTCAAGCGTCCGCGACATGGCCCAGCCGGGTGAGAAGGTCGGCGACCAGTTCCCGGGCGGCGTCGGCGATCACGGTGCCCGGCGGGAAGATGGCCGAGGCCCCGGCGGCGCGCAGCTCGTCGAAGTCGCCCGGCGGGATGACACCGCCGACCACGATCATGATGTCGTCCGCGCCGAGCCCGGCGAGCGCCTCACGGAGAGCGGGAACCAGCGTCAGATGCCCGGCCGCCAGCGAGGAGACCCCGACCACGTGCACGTCGGCCTCGACCGCCTGACGGGCGACCTCCTCGGGCGTCTGGAAGAGCGGGCCGACGTCCACGTCGAATCCGAGGTCGGCGAAGGCGGTGGCGATCACCTTCTGCCCCCGGTCGTGACCGTCCTGCCCCATCTTGGCCACCAGGATGCGGGGGCGGCGGCCCTCCAGGCGCTCGAACTCGGCGCACGCCGTGCGGATCTCGTCCACGCCGGACCCCACCTCCTCGCGGTAGACGCCGGATATGGTGCGGATCTGGCCGGCGTGCCGGCCGAACACCCGCTCCAGCGCCTCGGAGATCTCTCCGACCGTCGCCTTGGCCCGCGCGGCCTCGATGGAGAGCGCGAGCAGGTTGCCGTCGCCCGCCGCTCCCTTGGTGAGCGCCTCCAGCGCCTGGGTCACCCGGCCGGCGTCCCGCTCCTCGCGCAGGCGGCGGAGCTTGTCGAGCTGCTGCGCGCGGACCGAGGTGTTGTCGACCTTGAGCACGTCGATGGCCTCGTCGGCGTCGGACCGGTACTTGTTGACGCCGATGACCGGCTGACGCCCCGAGTCGATGCGCGCCTGGGCACGGGCGGCGGCCTCCTCGATGCGGAGCTTCGGCAGCCCCTGGTCGATCGCCCTGGCCATCCCCCCCGCGGCCTCGACCTCCTCGATGTGCTCCCACGCCCGGCGCGCCAGCTCGTGGGTGAGCCGCTCCACGTAGTAGGAGCCGCCCCAGGGGTCGATCACCCGGCAGGTGCCGGACTCCTGCTGGAGCAGCAGCTGGGTGTTGCGGGCGATCCGCGCGGAGAAGTCGGTGGGCAGGGCCAGCGCCTCGTCGAGGGCGTTGGTGTGCAGCGACTGGGTGTGGCCCTGGGTGGCCGCCATCGCCTCGACGCAGGTGCGCACGACGTTGTTGAAGACGTCCTGGGCGGTGAGCGACCAGCCGGAGGTCTGCGAGTGGGTCCGCAGCGACAGCGACTTGGGGTCGCGTGCTTCGAACCCGGAGACCAGCCGCGCCCAGAGCAGCCGGGCGGCCCGCAGCTTGGCGACCTCCATGAAGAAGTTCATGCCGATGCACCAGAAGAACGACAGCCTCGGCGCGAAGGCGTCGATGTCCAGGCCCGCCCCGACGCCCGCCCGGAGATACTCCACCCCGTCGGCGAGGGTGTAGGCCAGCTCCAGGTCGCAGGTGGCCCCGGCCTCCTGGATGTGGTACCCGGAGATCGAGATCGAGTTGAACTTGGGCATCCTCTCACTGGCGTAGGAGAAGATGTCGGAGATGATCCGCATTGAGGGGCCCGGCGGATAGATATAGGTGTTGCGGACCATGAACTCCTTGAGGATGTCGTTCTGGATGGTGCCGGCGAGCTGCTCGGGCGCCACCCCCTGCTCCTCGGCCGCCACGATGTAGAGCGCGAGCACCGGGAGCACCGCGCCGTTCATGGTCATCGACACGCTCATCCGGTCGAGGGGGATCCCGTCGAAGAGCTGCCGCATGTCGTAGATGGAGTCGATGGCCACCCCGGCCATGCCGACGTCCCCGGCCACGCGCGGGTGATCGGAGTCGTAGCCTCGGTGGGTGGCGAGGTCGAAGGCGACCGACAGGCCCTTCTGCCCGGCGGCCAGGTTACGCCGGTAGAAGGCGTTGGACTCCTCGGCGGTGGAGAACCCGGCGTACTGCCGGATGGTCCACGGCTGGTTGACGTACATGGTCGGGTACGGCCCGCGCAGGTACGGCGCGGCCCCCGGATAGGTGTTCAGGGAGTCGAGTCCGGCCAGGTCCTCGGCCGTGTAGAGCGGTTTGACGTCGATCCCCTCGGGCGTCTGGAACACCAGCTCGTCCGGGGTCCTGCCGGTGGCCGCCCGCACGGCCCGCGCCCAGCCGGCCGGATCCGGCGCCGAGGGCTCGGTCCTCAGCCCGATTCCGGAGAAGTCGGGGATCATCCGGTCACCTCCAGGTCGTCGAAGGTCGTGCGGAGCACGGCGAGCGCGTCGCACCCGGCGTAGAGGTTGGCGTCCACGCCCGCGTACCTCCCCTTACCCGCCAGCCAGATCCTTCTCGCACCCGCGGCGCGCAGCGCGGCGGCCACGGCCTCGGCGTGCTCGCCGTACAGCCGGTCGCTGGAGCACAGGCAGGCGATCCGCGCGCCGCTCGCGGTGAACGCCGCGGCGATCAGGGCGGGGTCGACGGTGGCGCCGGGGGTGAGAGTGGCGATGCCCCCCGCCTGGAACAGGTTGGCCGCGAACGACGCCCTGGCCGTGTGGGCGGCCGGCGGGCCGATGACCGCCAGGAACACGGCGGGCCGGACCTCCTGGGCGTCGGCCAGGTCGCGCAGCGCCTCGAAGTCCTGGGCGTATCGCACCCCCGTGGCCCTGACCGGCCGGGGGGCGCGGACGGGGAGCCGCTCGGTGAGGTTGGGGAACTCGCTCACGCCGGTGATCGGGTCGCGACGGTGGGCGATGTTGTCCGCCCGCCGCCGCCAGGTGGTGGCGAGCCGGGCCTCGACGAGCCCGCTCTCCAGGGCCGCGGCCATCCCTCCGGCGCGCTCGATCTCCTGGAACCACTCCCAGGCCACGCCCGCCAGGTCCTCGGTGAGCCGCTCGACGTACCAGGATCCGCCGGCCGGGTCGATCACCCGGGCCACCCCCGCCTCCTCGACGAGCAGCGAGTGGGTGTTGCGCGCGATCCGGCGGGCGAAGGCGTCCGGCAGTCCCAGGCAGGCGTCGAACGGCTGCACGGTCACCGCGTCGGCCCCGCCGACCCCGGCGGCGAAGCAGGCGAGAGTGGTGCGGAGCATGTTCACCCAGGGGTCGCGGGCGGTCATCATGGCCGAGCCGGTCACCGCGTGCTGCCGCTGCCCCGCCCCGGCCCCCGCCCCGCACACCTCGGCGACGCGCGCCCAGAGCCGGCGCGCGGCGCGGAGTTTGGCGATGGTGAGGAACTGGTCGGCGGTGGCGGCGTAACGGAACTCCAGCTGGCCGAACGCCTCCTCGGTGGTGAGCCCGGCCCCGGTCAGCGTCCGAAGGGCCGCGACCCCCGCGGCGACGGAGCAGCCGAGCTCTTCGGCGTCGCTTCCGCCCGCGTCGTGGTACGGCGTGCCGTCCACCACGATCGCCCTGAGGCCGGGGAACCCCGCCACACAGCGCCCGGCCAGCTCGACCGCGGTCTCCACGTCGCGCAGCGGGTCGGCGCCCAGGTTGCCGGTGAGCCGCCCGGTCCCCCGCTCCGCCGCCTCCTTCGCCTCGGCCACCGCGAACAGCGCCTCGGCCGCCTCGCGGGTGCGCGGGCCCGCGTCCAGCGTGACCGAGATCAGCTCCAGGTAGACCCGGTCGAGGACGCGGGGCAGGTCCTCGGGTTCCAGGGCGAGCCAGAGCGAGGTGACACCGTTCTCCAGGTCGGCGAGGACCGCCTCGGGGTCGGCCACCTCGTGCCGCTGCCTGACGTCCCAGCTCCCGCCCTCCGGACGGGCGCCCCGGACATAGGGAGCGGCCCCCGGCAGCCCGGGGTCGCCGGGAAGGTCGGAGGCGTCGTAGAGCGGCGCGACGGTCACGCCGTCATAGGTCGTGGAGGCCAGGGCCTCTTCAGGAGAGGCGGCCTCGATCCCGGACTTCCGTAGAACACCGAGGGCCAGCTCGCGCCACCGCTCCCGCGTGATCGGCGGGAAGTCGGCGGGTGGTCGAAGTCCCTGAGGTGGCACCGTCATGAACCGGATAGTAAGGGGCCCCACCGCAGAACGTTATTCCGGGGTCGGGTCTCGGGAGCGCGGGACCCGCGTCCGCGTGACGGTACCGCGGGCCCTGCCGGAGCGTCCGGCCGTGCCTTCGCGATCGGACGAGGGTCAGGTGACGGGTTTCTTCCAGGCGGCTTCCCAGGTGGCGCGGTCCACGGTGCCGGTGACCGACAGCCCCTTCTCCCGCTGGAAGGCGCGGCAGACCTCACGGGAGCCCTCGCCGTACAGGCCGTCGACGTCGAGCTTCCAGCCGCGCTTCTTCATCTGCCCCTGCCAGGTGCGGACGTCCTCACCCTTCATGATCGGCGGATATCTCAGGACGCGACCGGGGAAGACCGGGGCCGGGGCTGTCGGGGTGGTGGGGGTGCCGCCGGGACGGGGGGCGCCCTTCTTCACCCAGGCGTACAGCGGGCCGCCGGGACAGTCGGTGGAGTAGCCGTCGCGGTGCCCCTTGATCTCCGTGCCGGCGCCGCCCTTGGCGCGGAGATACTCGACGGCGTCGAGGATGGCGTGCAGCATGGCGTCGTTCGGCTGGATCAGCCCGGAGGAGCCGACCAGGCCGAGCACGGCGTAGTGGTCGCTGTTGAGCCCGGCGCCGTTGGCGGCCGGCAGCCTGCCGGGGCCCCGGCCCTCGAAGACCTTGCGGTGCGGGCAGGCCACCATCGAGTAGCCGATGTCCATCCAGCCGTTGCCGTCCATGTGGTACTTCTGGATGGCCTTCATCATGGCGACGCACTTGGCATGGTCGTTGACGATGTCCGAGCTGACCTGACCGCCGGTGTAGTGGACCTTGGCTCCCCGGGTGGAGGTGAGCCGGCCGTAGGAACCACGCGGTTCCCGGGCACCCCACTCGCGACGGGTAACGAGATCAATGGCCACGAGACTTCTCCACGGTTTGGGTAACGAATGCTAACCAGAGCGTAAAGCTCGTCTATCACCATACGGTGCGGCTCGCCAAACGATCTACCAGTATCCCGACGCGCCGCGAGTTTCCTGGGATGGCCGGTATCGGGACGGGCGTCCTTTTCCCCGGAGCCGACCGGCCAAACCTCTCTCCCGGCTCCGTCCGGCCCTCGAAGACCTCCGCCCGCTCTTTCCCGGGTGTCCTCCCCGGCCTCCCGCCGGGCTCCGGCCCGCCGCCGGAACCACGGGCGCCCCCGCACGGGCCTTCGAGCGCTCCCCGGAGGTCTCAGGGGCGTTCCCCCAGGCCGGGCCGGATCACCCGGCGTTCGGTGACGATGGCGGTGACGAGGTCGTGCGGGGTGACGTCGAAGGCCGGGTTCAGGGCGCGGGCCCCCTCGGGTGCCAGCCGTACCCCGCGCACCGAGAGCACCTCCTCGGGGTCGCGCTCCTCGATCTCGATTCCGGCCCCGGTGGGGGTGGCCGGGTCCACGGTGCTCTCCGGGGCGACGACGACGAACGGCACGCCCGCGCGACGGGCGCCGAGGGCCAGGGCGTAAGAGCCGATCTTGTTGGCCGTGTCGCCGTCGGCGGCGATCCGGTCCGCGCCGATCAGCACCGCGTCGGCGTATCCCCTGGCCAGCAGGGCCGGTCCGGCGGAGTCGGCGACCAGGCGGTACGGCGCGCCCAGTCGATCGAGCTCCCAGGCCGTCAGCCGGGCGCCCTGGAGGAGCGGCCGGGTCTCCAGGGCCAGTGTCTCGGTCAGCTGTCCCCGTTCGTGCAGGGTCCGCACCACACCGAGTGCGGTACCGCGCTCCACGGCGGCGAGACCTCCGGTGTTGCAGACGGTCATGATCCGCACCCGGTCGCGCCCGGTGAGCTCGCGCACCAGGCCGGCGCCCCGTTCCCCCATCGCCCGGCAGGCCGCGATGTCCTCGTCCCGGATCCGCAGCGCCCGGCCGAGAACCGCGTCGAATCCGCCGCCCAGGCAGCTGAGCGCCTCGTCGACGCCCCAGGCGAGGTTGACCGCTGTGGGTCTGGCCGCCCGCAGCCGGGCCGCGGCGGCGACCGGATCGGGTTCGCCCCGCGTCGCGAGCGCCACTCCCATGGCCCCGGCGACGCCCAGGGCGGGAGCCCCCCGTACGGCCAGCCGCCGGACGGCGTCGACGAGCCCGTCCACCGTGTCGATCCGGAGCACGAGGAACCTGCCGGGCAGCTCTGTCTGGTCCACGAGCTCGACGGCTCCGTCAACCCAGTCGATCGTCCGCATATCTCAAGATATGCCGATAAAACTCAGGTACCGGGCCTGCGCGTGCGGTCTTATACGCACATATGAGATATGCCCATGACGCGATGGTGTCGGTAGCCTTGCCCGCATGGCCGCCCCCCTGACCCCCGAAGATCCGCCCAGCCTCGGGGCATACCGGCTGGCGGGAAGGCTCGGCGAGGGCGGCCAGGGCGTGGTCTACCTCGCCTACCCGCCGGACGGCGAGCCGGTCGCCCTCAAGCTGCTGCTCCGCGGCGACCCCGAGACGCGGACGCGGCTGGCGCGCGAGCTGTCGGCCCTGGAGAGCGTCGCCCCCTTCTGCACGGCCCGCGTGCTGGCGGCCTCGGTCGACGGGCCCCGGCCGTACGTGGTGAGCGAGTTCGTGGACGGGCCGTCCCTGCAGCAGCGGATCAAGGAGCGCGGGCCGCTGCGGGGCGGCGAGCTGGAGCGCCTGGTGATCGGCACGGCCACCGCCCTGGCGGCCATCCACGCGGCGGGGGTCGTGCACCGGGACTTCAAGCCCGCCAACGTGCTGCTCGGCCCGGACGGTCCCCGCGTCGTGGACTTCGGCATCGCCAGGGCGGAGGGCGCGGCCACGATGACCTCCGGCATCGTCGGCACTCCCGCCTACCTGGCCCCCGAGCAGATCGGCGGGGCCCCGGCCTCGGCCGCCTCCGACGTGTTCGCCTGGGCGGCCACCATGCTCTGCGCGGCGAGCGGCCGATCGCCGTTCGGGGCCGACACCCTGCCCGCCGTACTGCACCGGATCCTGCACGCCCACCCCGACCTGTCGGTCCTGCCGCCCAGGTTCGCCGGTCTGATCGGCTCCTGCCTGGACAAGGACCCCACCCGGCGGCCGACGGCCCGCTCCCTGATGGTCGGTCTGGTGGACCCGGACACCCGGAGCGCGGCCTCCACCGAGGACCTGGCCAGGATCGGCACCCGGATCGCGGCCCCGGACACCGCGCTCCCGCACGGCACCGGCACAGGCGACACGGACGGCACAGGCGACACGGGCGACACGGACGGCAGGCGCGGCACGGGCGCGGCGGGTCTCGGCACCCGGCCGTCCCGGCGGTCCCGGGGCACCGTCGGCGGCGCGGTCCTCGTCGCGGTGTCGCTGGTGATCGCCGGAGGCGTCGCCGGCTGGTTCCTCCTTGGCGACCACACGGCCTCCCCCTCCTCCCGCGGCTCCTCCTCCCGCCCCCCGACCGGCCCCGCCCTGCCCCCGGCCGGTACGGCCTCCCCCTCCCCCTCCCCCGACGGCGCCGACACCGACGGGAGCGGCGACACCGACGGCGTCGCCGACCCCGGTGACGTCGTCGACACCGCCGAGCCCACCCCGGCACCGGCGGGGACGACCGCATCCCAGCGGCCCGGGAGCGCGGGGAAGGTCCCCGCCTCCTTCGCCGGAACCTGGTCGGGACACATCAAGCCCAGCATCTCGTACGGCAGTTTCCGGGAACACGACGTGAAGATCGACCTCGTCGCCGGAAAGAGCTCGGGCACGTGGGAGGAGCCGACCTCCGGCTGCACCGCCGCCCTCGACCTCGCCAAGGCCGGCGCCGGGACACTCGACTTCGAGTTGCGGCCGGACGACCCGCTCAACTGCGTCCCGGGCACGCTGACCCTCACCCGCAGGGGTGCCGTCCTCGCCTATCACTGGATCGACGGCCTGGGGCTCGTCTCCTACGACGGTGATCTGTCCAGGGGCTGACCGGCCGCCGCGAGGCCACGCTCACCCCCGCCTGCGGAACACCGGCACGGGCGGCACGGGCGGAGTTTCCGGCCGCCACGCCCCGGGGAAAACCCCTCGACCTCCGTACCGGCAAAGGGGATCATTGCCGTCATGTCCACACTCAGGGAGGTCCACTTTCCGCCGGAGCCGCTCCAGACGGGACTGCCGGCGGCGCTCTGGCTCGACGACTCCGACTCGGCGATGGACGTGATCGACGCGCTCGCCCTGTCGCCGTTCGTCACGGGCGCGCAGCCGTGGTCGCGCGTCACGGAGCTGGAGCGGGTCCGCCGCGAGGCCACGCTCACCCCCGCCGGCGGGACGCTGGTCCGGGCGGCGCGGGAGGAGAACGGCCGGGAGTCGCGGCTGGTGCGCGGGGAGGGCTGGACGCTGCGCGTGATCCGCTACCGCAACCGCTCCGCCACGGTCGGTGTGACGGCGGTCGACGACGAGCTGGCCCGCGCGGTGATCGAGGAGACCGTCAAGGACGCGGTGGAGCCCGTCCCCGAGAGCGACCACGTCGAGATGGGCTTCTGGTGGCACGGTCCGCAGAGCCCCCGGCGTTCCGACAAGCCCATCACCGCCTCCCCGTGGGCGCGGATCTCCGGAAACTACGCCCGTTCCCTGAACGACCCGCTCTCCCGGCTGATGTCGGTCACCCCGGCCGACGTACACGGCCGCCTGATCCTCCTGCACGGCCCGCCGGGCACCGGCAAGACCACGCTGCTGCGCACACTCGCCCGTGAGTGGCGGTCGTGGTGCCAGGTGGACTGCGTGCTCGACCCGGAGAGGCTGTTCGACTCACCGGGATACCTGATGGATGTCGCGGTCGGCTTCGACACCGACGAGGGCGACGAAGGAGACGGCAAGGGCGGAAAGTGGCGGCTGCTCGTGCTGGAGGACTGCGACGAGCTGATCAGGTCCGGCGCCAAGGAGGCGACGGGGCAGGGGCTGTCCCGGCTGCTCAACCTGACCGACGGACTGCTCGGCCAGGGGCGTGACGTGCTGGTGGCCATCACCACCAACGAGGACCTGGCCCGACTCCACCCCGCGGTGGTCCGTCCGGGCCGCTGCCTCGCCCAGATCGAGGTGGGCGCCCTCCCCCACGACGAGGCGTCCCGCTGGCTCGGCACCTCCGAGGGTGTTCCGGCGTCCGGGGCCACTCTCGCCGAGCTGTTCGCCCTGCGCGAGGGGGTGACCCACGGCTCCACCGCCCCGGAGGGCATCGGCCTCTATCTTTGACATCCTCACCTGCCCTGAGAAGGCAGGGATTCCCGGCCGAAACCAGGTGGTTCGCGGAGCGGGACTGCGGGAAACATCGCCGGTCCATATTTTTATGTATGGCGATATATATTCCCATTTTCGATGGTTCAATTTCACCGTGGAGGAACTCCGGCACTCCGCGATCCCGGCCGCCTCCGGCGCGGGATTCCTCCGTTCTCACAGCGGTCACACCTCTCCCGCCCCGCGGTCGCGGACTCGGGGGGTGACGCCGATCGGCGCCGCGCCGGCCGGGAGGGTCCGGGTCAGGACTGGCTGTCGGTCCAGACGTTGCTCACCCTGCCCCCGGAAGGGCACAGGTAGCTCTTCGTGAGCGAGGCGTACTGCCATGCGCTGTAGTGGTTGGCGCTCCTGGTCGTGCACTTCACGCCGAGCCGCCACCGCTCCCAGCCCGCCACGACGTTGCAGCCGCCGTACCCGATGGTCGCCGCGGCGTTGGTGTAGGACCAGCAGCTGGCCAGGGGGCCGGCCGGGGAGGCCCGGGTCAGGGCGGGGGCCTGGGGGAACGCCGGCCCTCCGGCCACCAGGACGCCGGCGGCGAGGGCCACCGCCGCCTTCAGGGAAATCACGCGCCGATACCTCCGATCAGAGTGCGAAACCGATCTCCGGGCGACGGGCGCCCACATATCCGTGCGTGAAAGAACTTATCCCTGACATAAGAAACGGACAAGAAATTTCCTGCCGAGAGCACAGATGTTATATCTGAGTCACCTGTGTTATATCCAGCCGGAGCCGACAAAAGATCGACTCCGGAAAGGACCGCCGCAGGTAATGCGGCAAAACCGCTAGTCTGACCCGTTGTGAAGAGCACGATCCGATCGGCGACGGCCGACACCCTTGCCCGTATCGGCTCGGCGGCGGGCGTCCTGGGCGTGCTGACCGCGCTCTCCGCGGTGCTCTACTCCGCCGTCGGCCTGACACGCCTGCGCGCCTTCCAGCTCGGCACCTACGACCTCGTCATCTTCGACCAGGCCGTCCGGTCCTACTCCCGGTTCGAGGCACCGGTGTCGATCGCCAAGGGGGTCCACAACGACCTGGGCTGGACCTTCGCCGTCCTGGGGGACCACTGGTCGCCGATCCTGGCCCTGCCGGCCCCGTTCTACTGGGTGCACGACGGGCCCGAGACCCTGCTCGTCCTGCAGGGCGTGCTGCTGGCCTCGTCGATCCCCCCGCTCTGGCTTTTCGCCCGGCGCCGTATGGGGACGACGGCCGCCCACCAGATCGCGGCGGCCTACGCGCTGTCGTGGCCGATCGCCGAGGCCGCCGCCTTCGACTTCCACGAGGTGGCCTTCGCCCCGGTGCTCACCGCGTGGATGATCGAACGCCACGACGCCGGGAGGGCGGGGCAGGCGGTCGCGGCGGGCGCGCTCCTTCTGTGCGTCAAGGAGGACATGGGCCTGATCGTCGCGGGATACGGCCTGTTCCTGCTGGCCACCCGGCGCCTGGCCGCCGGGGTGCTGCTGACCGGCGGCGGGGTCGGAGCCGTGATCCTCACCACCCGGGTGCTCATCCCGGCGTTCGGCGGACGCGCCGACTACTACTGGGCCTACGGTGCCCTCGGCCCCGACCTGCCCTCGGCCGCGGCCCGGGCGCTGAGCGACCCTCCGGGCGCGCTGGCGCTGCTGGGCACCCCGCCGGAGAAGCTGCTCACCGTGCTTCTGCTCGGTGGGATGGTCCTGTTCCTCTGCCTGCTCTCGCCGCTGACGCTGGTCGTGGTGCCGCCGCTGGCCGCCCGCATGATGGCGAGCTCCTTCCCGAACTGGTGGGGCGTCGAGTACCACTACAACGCCTTCCTCGTTGTGGTGATCTTCTGTGCCGCGGTGGACGGCATGGGCCGCCTGCGGTCCGGGCTGAGAACCCCGCTGGCCGCGGCCCTGCTGGGGGTCGCCGTCGTGCTGCTGCCCTTCTTCGCCTACGGCCGGCTGTCCACCCCCGACGGCCGTACGCGGGCCGCCGCCGACGCGGCGGCGGCCGTACCGGACGGCGTGCTGGTGGAGACCGCCAACCAGCTCGGCCCCGCGCTCACCTCCCGCACCCGGGTCCTGCTCTGGGACCGCGAACCCCGCTGGGCACCGTGGGTGGTCGCCGAGACCGGCAGGAAGACCTTCCCCTTCACGGGGCTCGGCGAGCAGCTGGCCCGGGTGGAGCTGCTGAAGCGGAGCGGCTACCTGGTCGTCTTCGACCGCGACGGCTACCTCGTCCTGCGGAGGGGCGAGACCTCCCGGTGACGGCGTGACCCGGGCCCCCGCGCCGAACGTCAGATCCCGCGCCGCATCGCCCGGACACCCAGGGCCAGGCCGACGGCCGCGACGGCGACGGCCGCGAGCACGCCGTACAGCACCGACGTGTCCGTGAACCGTCCGGCGAACAGCGCCCTCTCCGCCTCGACGACGTAGGAGACCGGGTTCAGCGCGGCGGCGACCCGGAGCCAGGCCGGGCCGAAGTCCAGCGGCAACAGCAGGCCCGACAGCAGGAGCAGCGGGAACATCACCATCTGGGTGACCCCGAAGAACAGCGTGCCGCTCGGCCGGGACGCGATCGCGAGGACGAAGGACAGCGCGCCCAGGCCGACCCCGAACACGATCAGCAACGCCAGCCCGGCCGACGCCCCGGCGGGATGGAGGCGGAAACCCAGCGGCAGCGCGAGACCGATGATCAGCATGGCCTGGGCCAGCAGGATCACGAACTCCTTCAGGGTCCGGCCGACCAGCATCGCCGTACGGCTCAGCGGAGTGACGAGCATCCGCTCCATCGAGCCGCCGATCAGCTCGACCAGCAGGGAGTATCCGGCCATCATCGGCCCGGAGAGGCACATCATGATCAGGATCCCGGGCACGAACCACTGCCACGAGGAACCGTCGCCCCCGACGCTCCCGGCGCCGGCGAGCATCGGGCCGAACAGGAACAGGAGGATGAGGGGCTGCCCCATGGTGAACAGCAGGCCGAGGGGTTCGCGCAGCACGGGGGCGAACTCGCGGGAGAAGACGGTCGCGGTGTCACGGACGAACGGGATGCTCACGTGTCATGCCTTTCTGCGCCGGGGAACGCGTACGAAACACCGGGGAGACCGAGGGGACGGCCCCTTCCGGAGAACAGACGGGGGCAGGGACGGGACAAGGCCGTCCGAGCCGGTGGAAACACGAGGGTGGCGGGGAGAGGAGCGGGGGTTACCCGCCGCCGCCCGGGGCGTCGGCCTCGCGCAGGCTGCGGCCGGTGAGCGCGAGGAACACGTCGTCCAGAGTGGGCCTCGCGGTCTCGGCGGTGGTCACCTCCACACCCGCCGCCTCCAGCGACCGCAGGTATCCCGGCAGCGCCGCGCCCGCCCGGGGCACCCGGAGCCGTACGGCCGTCCCGTCCACGGCGACATCCCCGGGCGAGGCGATCCGTTCGGCGATCGCGGCCGCCCGCGCCGCCCCCGCCTCCTCACGGGTGGTGATCATGATGCGGTCGCCGGCCAGGTCGCCCTTCAGCCGCTCGGCCGTTCCGTCGGCGATGATCCGGCCGTGATCGATGATCACTACCCGTTCGGCCATGCTGTCGGCCTCCTCCAGGTAGTGGGTGGTCAGGAGGACGGTGGTGCCCCACTCCTCGCGCAGCCGCAGGATGTGCTCCCAGATGTTGGCGCGGTTCTGCGGGTCGAGGCCGGTCGAGGGCTCGTCCAGGAACAGCAGATCGGGCCGGTGGACCAGCCCCAGGGCGATGTCGAGGCGGCGCCGCTGGCCGCCCGAGAGCGTGCCGGGTTTACGCATGGCCAGCGGCTCCAGGTCCAGCAGTCCGAGCACTTCCCCGGCCCGCCGGCGTGCCTGGGCGCGGGTGAGACCGTAGCAGCGGCCCTGGGTCACCAGTTCGTCGTGGAGGCGGAAGTTCTCCCCCGCGCCGCTCCTCTGCCCGATGTAGCCGATCCGGGCCCGCACCCCCGCCGGGTCGGAGACGACGTCGCGGCCCGCCACGGTCGCGGTCCCCGACGTCGGAGGGAGCAGAGAGGTCAGCATGCGCAGGCTGGTGGACTTCCCGGCCCCGTTAGGGCCGAGGAAGGCCACGAGCTGGCCGGCCTCCACATCGAGGTCGAGGCCGCGCACGGCCTCGATGTTCTCTCGTCTGGTCTTGAAGCGGCGGGTCAGTCCTCGGGCATGGATCATCGTCCCCTCCTCGGGGCGGGCGCGTTCGGCGGGCAGGCGGCGGGAAGCCGGGGCACGGTGAGGAAACCCCAGGTCGGGGGCTCAGCCGGAGATGGTTCATCCTTGACCACGCAGTCCGGATCTGGCAAACGTGAAACGTACGTTCATGTTCTGGCTGACCTGCGGAAACGCGCCTTCTCCAAGGAGACGTAACGAGCGCCGGCCTCCTCGCCCCAGGCCGGGCGCCCCGGCTGACCTGCGCTTTCCCTGATATGGCGAAAAAAGATGAAAAAAGGTTGGGTGCCCGGGACTCATGCCCCGCGATCCCGCCCGGGGGCACGGGGCCGTGCCGGGGCACAGGGCGCGGAGTGGGCACGGGGTGGGGCACGGGCCGCCTGAGGTGCCGTCCGCGGTCCGGCGGGGTATGCACCGGTGGTCGATCGGTCTCCGGGGGGCGCTCTTCCATGGACAACGAGGTCTCACTGATCTGCTCGAACCTCATCAGGTTCGACACCACCAATCCGGGCCGCGGGGAGCGCCCGGCGGCCGAGTACGTCGCCGGGCTGCTGGCGGAGGCCGGCATCGAGCCGGTGGTGTTCGAGTCGGCCGAGCGGCGCACCAGCGTGGTCGCGAGGATCCCGGGTGAGACGCCCGAGGCCCTGCTGATCCACGGGCACCTCGACGTGGTCCCCGCCGAGCCCGCCGACTGGCGGATCCATCCGTTCTCCGGGGAGATCACCGGCGGCTGCGTCTGGGGCCGGGGCGCCGTCGACATGAAGGGCACCCTGTCCATGACGCTCGCCCTGGTCCGTGACTGGGCCCGGCGCGGCGTACGGCCGAGGCGGGACGTCGTGCTGGCGTTCCTCGCCGACGAGGAGGCCACCGGCGAGTACGGCTCTCGGCACGCGGTACGGCGGCACCGGGAG
This sequence comes from Streptosporangium sp. NPDC004631, assembly GCF_053601935.1. NCBI lineage: Bacteria > Bacillati > Actinomycetota > Actinomycetes > Streptosporangiales > Streptosporangiaceae > Streptosporangium > Streptosporangium sp. NPDC004631. The sequence goes on from NZ_JBSGCR010000018.1 coordinate 104,608, forward strand.
CTGTTCGACGGCTGCACCGAGGCGATCAGCGAGTCGGGCGGCTACAGCGTCGAACTTCCCGGAGCCCGGGTCTACCCGGTCGCGGTCGGCGAGCGCGGCACCGCGTGGATGAGACTCACCGCCCGGGGCGTCGCGGGCCACGGCTCCCGGCCGCCGGTGGACAACGCGGTGGCCGAGCTCTGCCACGCCCTGTCCAGGATCGCCTCCCACCCATGGCCGGTACGGCTGACGCCCGGGGTGGCGGCGCTGATCACGAGCCTGGAGGACATCCTCGGCGAGAGGATCGACCGCGACCGCCTGGAGCTGGAGGCCAAGCGGCTCGGCCGGGCCGGCACGCTGTTCGAGGCGCAGATCCGCAACTCGGCCAACCCCACGATGCTGGAGGCCGGCTACAAGGTCAACGTGGTTCCCGGCACCGCCGTCGCCCACGTGGACGGCCGGTTCCTGCCGGGCCACCGGGAGGAGTTCCTGGAGACGATCGACCGCCTGCTCGGCCCGAAGGTCACCCGCGAGTTCGTCAACGTCGAGGACGCCCCCTCGGCGCCGCTGAACTCGCCGTTCTTCGAGCGGCTCTGCGCCGCGATCGTCGCCGAGGATCCGGTCGCGCGGCCGGTGCCGTACGTGATGTCGGGCGGCACGGACGCCAAGTCCTTCGCCGCGCTCGGCATCAGGGGGTACGGCTTCGCACCCCTGATGCTCACCCCGGACCTGGACTACTTCGGCATGTTCCACGGTGTGGACGAGCGCGTTCCGGTCGAGGGCCTGGAGTTCGGCGTCCGCGTCCTGGACCGTCTCCTCGTCTCCTGAAGGCCGCCCCGTCACCCCTGGGGGGGGGAGGAACGGCCCGCGAATCGATCAGGCGGCGGGCCGTGGCCGGTCGGGCCGAGGCGTGCCGGGTTCGAACCGGTCAGATCCACGCCCGTCGGGTCCGGGCCTGTAGGGTCCGCGACTGTCGAGTCCGGGCCGGGAGAAGATCTCACGCAGGCGCCCCGGGGGATGGCCGACCTCACGCCGCACCGTACGGGTGAGGTGGGCCTGGTCGGCGAAGCCGAGTTCCACGGCGAGCCCGGCCAGGTCGTCCTCGCCCTCCTCGATCCTGGCGAGCACCCGGCTGACCCGGACACGGTTGCGGTAGCGGCTGAGGGTCATGTCGCAGTGCGCTCGGAAGGTCCGGCTGAGGTGGGCCGGGGAGACGCCGAGAGCGCGGGCGAGCCGTATCAGGTCTCCGGCGTCGGGGTGGTCGGCGAGGACGGCCTCCCGCGCCAGCAGCGCCAGGTCCCGCCGCCCCGGCCCGGCGGGCACACGGGAGACCAGCCCAAGGGCGCGGACCAGGTGCTCGGCCCTCTCCCCCGGATCGTCCGCCGAGCGCAGCAGCAGGCGGTGGGCCAGTTCCAGCCTGCCGTCCACGGGAACGTGGGAGGCGATGGACGTCTCGCCCGCCACCTCGTGCCAGAGCCCTTCGCCCACCGCGATCACGGTGCAGACGTCCCCGCCCGCGTGGTGGGCGACGCGGTGGTCACGGCCGGGGATCAGCAGGTAGCCGAGCGTGGGGTCGACGGTCTGCCCGATCCCGTCGCTGCGCACCCGGAACACGCCGCGGCGGACCAGGACCACCTCACGGACCTCTACCCGCCGGGGGGCGGACCAGCCGGGGCCGTCTCCGGCACAGGACACCACCCGGACCGCGAACTCGGGCGTCTGCATGGCGGCACATCATATTCGTTCAAGACCGGAGGGACCGTACCTGAGATTTTGGCCGCCATGAGAACGACGACTCGGCGGAACGTCCTCCCGGTACTGCTGACCGGCCAGCTCATGGCGACCATGGACAGCAGCGTGGTCACCGTCGCCCTTCCCTCCATCCGCCGCACCTACGGCGCGGACGGCGCCACCATCCAGCTGATCGCCTCCGGTTACGTCCTGACGCTGGGTGTACTGATCGTCACCGGAGCCCGGGCCGGTGACATCCTGGGGCACCGCAGAGCCTTCCTCGGCGGTCTCGCCGGGTTCACGGTCGCGTCGGCGCTCTGCGCCGCGGCACCCTCCGCCTCCGTCCTGGTGGCGATGCGGACCGCACAGGCGGCCGCCGCCGCGTTGATGATCCCGCAGGTGTTCTCGCTGATCCAGCTCGAATTCGACGGCCGTGCCCGGGAGCGGGCCATCGGCCTGTACTCGATGGTGCTGGGGCTCGGCGTCGTGGTGGGACAGTTCGGCGGCGGGCTCATCGCCGGCGCCGACTTCCTGGGGCTGGGCTGGCGCGCGGTGTTCCTGATCAATGTCCCGATCGGGCTCGCGGCGTTCGCGGCGGGGCGGCGCGCGCCGGCCGAGGCCGCCCCCGGGCGGTCCGCCCGGCTGGATCTGACGGGCGTGCTCCTGCTGACGACGGCGATGGTCGACATGATCACACCGCTCATGTTCGGCCGGGAGTACGGCTGGCGGCCGTGGGCCTGGACCGCGCTGTCCGCCGGGGTGCTCGTTCTGGCGGGTTTCCTCCGGCACCAGCGGCGGCTGGCCGCCCGCGGCGGCGCACCCCTGCTCGACTTGCGCCCGCTGCGGCGCACAGGGGTCGGACCGGGGCTGGTGGCGTGCTCGGTACTGGCCGGCTGCTACGCCGGGCTGCTGTTCTCCCTCTCCCTCCATCTGCAGGAGACGACGGGGCTGGACCCGCTGCGTGCGGGCCTGGCCTTCGTCCCGTACGCGATCGGCTTCGCCGTGATGAGCCTCGCCTGGACCAGGTTGCCGCCGTGGCGGCACCTGCCGGCGGCCGGAACGCTGACGTTCGCCGCCGTCGTCGCGCTCCTCGCGGCCTGCGGCGGCTGGCCGGGAACCTGGTCGGCGCCGCTGCTGGTGATCGCCGGCGCGGGACACGCGGCGGGCTACAGCCCGCTGATCTCCCGGCTGTCCCGGCTGGTGGGTCCCGAGGGAACGTCGGCCCTGGCCGCGCTGAACGCGACCGGTCCCATGCTCGCCTCGGTCACCGCCGTCGCCGTCCTGGGCGGGATCTATCTGACCTGGGGCCTGCCCCGGGTGGAGACCGTGATCGCCGCGCTGCTGGTCGCGGGCGCGTGCTGCGGCTCGGCAGCGGGTGCGCGGGACCGGCCCCGCTGATCGGCCGGGGTCACGCGCGTGGACGGCGGCGCCGGCGGGAAACCGGAAAGACCGGGAAACCGGAGAGCCGGAGAACCTCGGAGGCCGGGAGGCATGGGAGCACGTCAGGCCCGGCCCCCTATCGGCGGGCCATGGCCGCCAGCGCGCCGCCGGCCACGGGTGGCCCGGCAATCGCGACCGGCTCCAGGACGAGCTCGAACCAGACCTCGTTGGTGCCCGCCTGCCGGACGAAACCCCAGCGGTGTGACAGCGCCTCCAGCAGCGGCAGACCTCGGCCCCCCGTGGCGTCCGTCGGGGCCCGGCAGACGCAGGGGGCCCCGGGTGAGCCCTCGTCCAGGACGCGGACCCGCACGGTCTCCACGGTGCGGACGACGGCGACGGTGAACGCCCCGTCCTGCCCCGACCTGGAGTGGAGCACCGCGTTCGTGGCGATCTCACTGGTCAGTAACACGCAGTCGTCGTGGAGGGGGTGATCCCTGCCCAGGGCCATCGAGACCATCCGCCGAGCTCTCGCCACCTGGTCGGGAGAGCCCGCCAGATGGAGAATCCATTCGCCTCCGTCGTACTCCGACGAGTCCATGTGGCCCCTCCGATGCTTTTCGCGCCTTTGGAAGGACGCGGGACTCGGGAAGGGAGATGTCTCGAAAAAGTATGAATGGGGTCACTTACCAGATAGATAGGTCAGCCTTGGCAAGGCGCCCTTTCTCTGCCTACCCGCACCGGTGGCCCCGTACGGACCACCCGTCACAGCCGGTGCCAGCGCGCCTCGAAGAAACAGTAGACGGCGAAGAGCAACAGGCCGACCGCGACCACCCCGAGAAGCCACGGCCCTGCCGGGGTGTCGGCCAGCGCGCGCAGCGTCGAGTCGATCCCCTTGGCCTTGTCGGGGTCGTAGGTGATCGCGGCCTGGACGAGGAAGACCCCGGCGACTGCGGCGATCACACCGCGGGCGACGTATCCGGCCATGCCCAGCCTCTCGGCGAGCCGCCGCGCCCTGGGCGGCATCTCACCGGTGAGCAGATCCTCCAGGAACCTCTTCCGGTAACCCTTGTGAACCCAGTAGACCCCCAGGGCGATCAGTCCCAGCCCGGCCAGGCCCACGAGCACCGGGCCGCCGGGCAGGTCCATCAGCCCGGCGGTGAGGTCGTGCGAGCTCTCGTCGGTCGAACTGCCCGCGTCGCCGCGGAGCAACAGGCCCAGCAGCGTCGCCACGATCAGCCCGTAGACGGCCGTGCGCGCCCCCGCCTCCACCCGATCCTTGACCCGCCCCCGACCCATGACCGCCTCCGACAGCTGCCAGAGGGTGAGCGCGGTGAAGCCCACGGCCATCAGCCAGAGCAGCACCGTGCCGAACGGCTGTTCGGCCACCGTCTGGACCGCGCCGGTCTTGTCGGCCTCCCTGCCCCCGCTCCCGCCGCCGAAGGCGATCTGCAGGGCCAGGAATCCGATCAGCCCGTAGAGGACGCCGCGACCGGCGAGCCCGATCCGGGCCAGCCTGTCCAGTGTCTGACTGTTCGCCGCTCTGCGCGCGGCGCCTTCCACCTGAGCGCTGTTCATAACAACGCGCTCTAACCGCTCAAAAAGCAGGTAAACCTTAGGACATAGGTATCGGCGTTCGCCGGACGACTCAGCCTTCCGGCATCGCGTCCAACCGTCGCAGGATGACGCCCTCGCGGAGCGCCCACGGGCACACCTCCAGCTCACCCACTCCGAACAGATCCATCGTGGCGTCCGCGACGATCGCCCCGGCCGGCAGCTGAGGCGCCCGTCCCTCCGACACTCCGGGCAGCCCGGCCCGCTCCTGCGAGTCCATCCTGGCCAGCCGGTCAACCCACTCGACCAGGTCGGCGTGCTTGAGCGTCCGCCGTACGGTCTGTCCCTCGTAGGAGGAGCCGGACCCGGCGATCCTGGCAAGCTGCCTGAAGGTCTTGGAGGTGGCCACCGCGTGATCCGCCTGGCCGTACCGCGCCACATCGCCCACCGTACGGGCGATCTCCGCCCGTACGTGCCTGCGCAGTGCCCGCACCTCGTCGACCGGCGGCGGGTCGGCGGTGAAGCAGTCTCGGGTGAGCCGGCCGGCCCCCAGCGGCAGCGAGAGCGCCACGTCCGGCTGTTCGTCGATCCCCGAGGCGATCTCCAGGGACCCGCCCCCGATGTCCAGCACCAGCAGCCGCCCGGAGGACCAGCCGAACCAGCGCCGCACCGCCAGGAAGGTCAGCCTCGCCTCGTCCTGACCGGAGAGCAGCTGGATGTCCACCCGCGTGTCGGTCTTGAGCCGCGCGAGGACCTCCTCTCCGTTGACCGCCTCCCTGACCGCCGAGGTCGCGAACGCCATCAGGTCCTCGACCCCCTTGTCCTCGGCGAGCCGCAGGGCCTCCTCAACGAACTCGCGCAGCCGCGCGGCCCCCTGGTCGGAGAGCCGGTTGCCCTCCTCCATGTGCTCTGCCAGCCTCAACTCCACCTTATGGGAGTAGGCGGGCAGCGGCCGAGCGCCCCGGTGCGCGTCCATCACCAGTAAATGCACCGTATTGGAACCAATGTCGAGAACACCCAGTCGCATGGGTTGAAATTACTACTGTTCACGATCCCTCCCGCCCCCCGTCCGGCCGCCGGGGGCGGAGGCCGGGGCTGGGGGGCCGGGCGCCGTACGGCTCAGCCGACGTGGACCTGCGGCCGGCGGTCGACGCGGGGCTCGGCCCGCCGGAGGATCTCGCGGGTCAGCGGGGGCACGTCACCCCCGCCCAGGACCAGGTAGCCGAGCAGGGCGACCACCGGGTTGCCCTCGGCCCAGTGGAAGAAGATCTGCGGCATGCGGCCGGTGTGGTCTCGCAGATACAGCAGGAGTGCGGCGATCGCGTTGGCGACCGCGGGGCCCCGGAGGACGAGAACGTGACAGCCGTCGCGCTCCTCGCCCCGGACCGTCAGCGTGCCGCCGAACTCCGAGGCGTCGCTCACCATCACCTCCAGAAAGAGCACCGGGACGTCGCCGGGCAGATGGTGCAGCTCGCGGGCCCGCCGATCCTTCTCCCGGTAGTCCGGGGGGTCTCGCAGGTCCGGGTTGCTGGCGATCAGCAGTAACTGCCCCGAGGCGGCCTCCTCCTCGACGAACGTCCGCGCCCCGGGTTCGAGGATCACCTCGTCCACCCGGAGCTCGAACGACCGGGTGGCCCGCGAGGCGAAGGAGGTGATGATGATCGCCGTGATGAAGAACGAGGCGATCTTGATTCCCTCGGGGCGTTCGAAGACGTTGGCGACCGTGGTGTAGGCGAAGAGCAGGGTGATCACGCCGAACGCGGCCGTCGACCTGCGATCGCCCCGGCGGTGCGCGGACAGGGTGACGGCGAGCGCGGCGGAGAGGATCACGACGAGAACGCCCGTGGCGTACGCGCCGCCCTGCGCGTCGACGTCCGCCCTGAAGACGATCGTGATGACGAACGCGACCGCGGTGAAGACGAGCACCAGGGGCCGTGTCGCCCCAGCCCACCGGGGGGCCATGCCGTACCGGGGCAGGTAGCGCGGTACGACCGTCAGCAGCCCGGCCATGGCCGACGCCCCGGCGAACCACAGGATCACGATCGTGCTGAGATCGTAGACGGTACCGAAGGCGGGGCCGAGGTATTCGTGGGCGAGGTAGGCCAGGGCACGGCCGTTGGCCCTGCCGCCCGGCTCGAACTCCCGGGCCGGGATGAGCATGGCGGTGGTGAGGCTGCTGAGGATGAGCAGAAAACTCATGATCGCCGCGGCGGTGGTGAGCAGCCGCCTGGTGTCGCGGATCCGGCCGGCCGGATGCGCGGGGTCGTCGTCCGGTGAGCCCCGCACCAGGGGCATCACGGCCACGCCGGTCTCGAAGCCCGACAGTCCCAGCGCCAGCTTGGGAAAGATGAGCAGGGCCACGACCATCATGGCCGGCGCGCTGGAGTAGTGGGCGGTCAGCGCGGCCCTCCAGTCGACCACGTACTCCGGCCGGGCGAGCAGATGCCCTACGGACACCGCCACGACGATCAGGTTGAGCGTCAGGTACGCGCCGACCAGACCCACCGCGATGCCGATGGCCTCGCCGAACCCGCGCAGGAAGACGGCGCTGAGCAGCCCGATGAACAGCAGGGTGACGCCGATCCGGTGGCCGCGCAGTATCTCGGGGGCGAGGGGGTTCTCGATGAGGTGGGCGGTGACGTCCGCGGACGACAGCGTGATGGTGATGATGAAGTCGGTCGCCATGAACCCGAGCAGGACCAGGACCAGGAGTTTGCCCCGCCATCGGGGCAGGTACTGCTGCAGCAGGGCGATGGAGCCCTGGCCGTTCGGGCTCTCCTCGGCGACCCTGCGGTAGACCGGCAGCGCGCCCAGCAGCGTCACCGCGACCAGGACCAGTGTGGCGATCGGGGACAGGGCTCCCGCGGCCAGGAAGGCGATCCCGGGCTGGTAACCCAGTGTCGAGAAGTAGTCGACACCGGTGAGGCACATGACGCGCCACCACGGATGGCTCCCGTCGGAGGTCGCGTGCGGGGCCGTCTTGGGAGCGGAGCCCTCCAGCAGCCACCCGGCCAGCCCTCCCGGTCCGCGAGCGCCTTCCGGCTCCGCCTCGCCCCGGCCCCCGCTCGGACTCGGGCCTGCCGCCATTCTCGCCACCCCCGTGACCTCTCTCCGATCTCCGGAGACCCTCCGCCCCTTTTCGTCCCGAAGGCCTGCGGTGTCACAGGGATATCCCCAGGTGAGAGCCGGTCTACTCCGCCGGCCGCTCCCCCTCGGCCCGGCCCGCCGGCACCGTGGCCCCCGGGCCCGGGCCGGCTATCGGCGAATCCATTGGCGCACGTTCGGGCAAAGCGCGTTGTTACCGTATTTCGCTACTGCCTACCAGTTGTCCCGAAATAGTCGTACACCTTAGGAGGCGGCCAGAGTACGGTCAATCGCCATCCGGAGGAAGTTGCGCGCCAGTCGCGCCCTCCGAATTCGCCACAGCGGCGATATGGGATGCGGATCCCCGTAACGGCGCTCCCGGATGTCGTCCACGACTCTTGGGGGTGCACCCATTTCTACGAGTACGTCCAGCGCCTGCCGCTTCGTGATCAACCGTCCGTCTCGAAGAGTGACCGTTGCTCGGGCGAGAGTAAGCAGTCCAAGGTCAACCCAGATGTCACGGAGCCAGCGCCTTCGATGCCGGGCTGCGGGGCGCCAGTACTCCCCCAGGTCCTGTCGGATGAAGTCCACCAGTTCCCGGTCGGTGAGGGGCGGCATCGTGTCCGCGGGCGCCGTCCCGTACAGCACCGATCCCCCGTCCAGCAGTTCACGGCGGGTCACCGGGGTGACCGGCCGATGCATGAGCTCCTGATGCGCCCAGGTCAGGTGCTTAATCCCACTGTCGGATATCTCATGAATCACAATGTAGCTGCAGTGTAGTTTACCGGCCAGCGCGGTGTCGTGAATCAGATGCCGATGTACGTGCTGAAGCCGCTGCTGCTCCGCGTCCGTGATGTGCCTGCTGACGACCGCGATCAGGTCGAGGTCACTGCGAGTGGGTTGATAGTCGCCTGCCGCCAGCGATCCGTGGGCCCACACGGAAATCAGGGGGATGACAGGCTTGATGTCAGCGACAAATCGCCCTAAGAGCTCAACAGTGGAACTATCTCGCATGTGAGTCATATACCATCAAAGGCCGGACTTTATTCTTTACTCAGCCGACAGACCACCGTACTCGGCGGAGCAGCCCTTTACCCCGGGCTGTACAACGCGATCGACCGCACCGCGTTCAACCGCCTCATCCGGAAACCAGGGCTCTCCGGGGAGCGGAAACCTGTCCCGCCCTGCGGGATTCTTTGGGCACACCAAGACTCACACCCGACCTGCGGGAACACCTATGCCACTAATGCAAATACCACATAAGGTGGAATAATCACCCTTTTCAGAACATCGAGATGTGGACGTGGTCGTAGTGGTTGGCGGTGACCCCGCCCCGGTTGGACATGCCGCGCCAGCCGGAGCCCGTGTTGATGCGCTGGCGCCAGATCACGTACTTGACGCCGAGCCGGTCCTTGTTCTTGATGGCCCAGGCGGCGATCTCGTCGCCGAGCCCGACGTTCTCCGCCGAGGGCATCGAGCCGCCGGCGCTCATCATGAAATCGCAGGCACGGCCCAGGGGGTGCTCGCCGCCTCCCGCGATACCACCGTCGGCCCGGTAGCAGCCGATCCCGAAGCGCACGCCGAAGCGTTGCGCGATCAGTTGCCGGACCAGCCGCATCCGGGGGGTGATGTTGTCGGGTCCCGACGGCAGCTGGGGAACCCAGGTCCCGTCGGCCCTTCTGAGGCCCGGGGTGGGATAGAGCAGGTCGATCCGGTCCTTGATCATGACGATCAGCTTCTCGGTCCGCTTCTTCTGCGCGTCCAGCGTCTCAAGTGACGTGCGGATCTCGGCGGCACGCTGCGCCGCCGCCGTCCGCGCCCGCCGGTGCGCGTCGCGGATGCCGGTGAACCCCCGGAGTTCGGCGTCCTGCTCGTTCACGATCTGCTGGCTGAGCGCCATGCGGTTCAGCATGGTGGCCGGGTCGACCCCGCCCATCAGCACGGTCACCGCCCCCAGGCCGCCGGTGCGATACCGCTCGACGGCCATCGTACGGATCTCCTCGGACGCCTGCTCGAAGTCCTTCTGCGCTCGACGCAGGTCGCCCCGGGCCGCCTTCTCCGCCTTCTCGGCCTTCTGCAGCGCGACCCGGCCCGCGTAGTACTCGGCGATCATGGTCTTGGACCGCTTCTGCAGCTGGGCCAGCTCCTTGCGCAGCTTCCGCGCGGTGGGCTTCGGCTCCGTGTACCCCGCCGACGCCAGGCCGGCGCACATCAGCACGACGGTGATCGACGCGGTCAGGACCCGAAGCACGCCCCGCCGATCATCGCGGGACAGAGCCGCCACGTCTCTCCTTTTCGCCGATCTCTTCGCCGGGGAGGCGAGTTCTCCCCCGGGTGGCACGGGACGCCGTCCCTCCCGTCACCGGACGGACGGCCCCCTCGTCCGATGGACGATAGTAGGAGATGGTGCACCGAACATGGCGATCATGCCAAATCGGACGGCGACCGCCCGCGGAGGCACTCAACCCGGCGGACCGGTGCGGCGGCCGCCTCCGCCTCTCCTAGGACCGGTCGTTACTCGGGCGGCTGTCCACCCTGTCCGGCGGGCGCCGGAGGAGAACGAGACCGCGCGGCCCACCGGTTCACCGCGGGTGATCCTCCGAGATCGACGCCGGGTGGGCGCCCGCCCCCACCGGCCGTCGGGGTGTCTCCCCCGGTCGCCCCCTCACCCGGATATGGTTACTACTCCAGATCGTAGGAGGGTCACGCCGACCGGCCCGGCCACCGGTTCCGCGCAGACGATGATCCCGCACCACAGGCAGGCCGTGGAGATGGCCGGGCTCGCCGGGAGGCGGGCCTCCGACCCGGAGGTGAAGAAGATCGCCCAAGAGATCGGGGCCGCTCAGGCCCCCGAGGTCGCCACCATGACCGGCTGGCTGTCGGCCTGGGGCAAACCCGTCAGCCCTGGAGGGTCTCACGCCGGGCATGACATGCCCGGAATGGTGACCGAGACGGACATGGCCGGACTATGGAAGGCGAGGGGCGGGAAGTTCGACCGGATGTTCCTGAGGCTGTTGACTTCCTCCCCTCCCTGAAGGGAGGAGATTCCCACGGTCGCCCGTGAGGGTTCCTGTTTCACCGCCGGTCGCCCGCCCGAAAGGATCTTCCGTTGGGGTCTTACACCAGCTCCGCAGGCGTTTTACCTCTCCGCCAGCCCAGCGGCGAGGAAACAACCGGCCACGCGTCCGGTGACGTGGTTATCGCCACCGCCGGACAGGCTACCGGACCGCGCGGCCCCGTGCCGCGTTTCCTCCCGGCTCTGAAGGGCCGGGTTTCCACGCTCAAGGAGTTTCGATGATCGCCCATCACCGGGGGGCGATCGAGATGGCCGGAACCGAGCTGGCGGAGGGCGTGAACCCCGAGGCCAGGCGGCTCGCCCAGACCATCGAGGACACCCAGCGGGCCGAGATCCGGCGGATGCGCGGGCTTCTCGGCCGGCTCTGAGTTACCCGGCGGCGGATCAGGCACGGTCTCCGGGGGGATACACCTTGAGCGCGGCCTCAAGCGCGGCGGACTCCTCCGGGCTCAGCCGTTCCAGGAAGTGCACCAGCGTGGCCGCCCGGTTGCCCCCCGAGGCGAGGGTGGCGCGCATGAGTTCGGCGGTGTGGGCCTCCTTGCTGGTCACCGTCTCGTAAACGTAGGCGCGGCCGACCGTTCTCCTGCGGAGCAGGCCCTTGGTGTGCAGCTTGTCCATCACCGTCATGACGGTGGTGTAGGCGATCTCCCGCTCGCGGCGGAGGTCTTCGAGCACGTCCCTGACCGACGCGGGCCGGTGGTACGACCACAGGCGCTCCATGATCGCGGCTTCCAGGTCTCCCAGACCACGCATCGCGTGCGACTCCCATCTATCTGAGGACCATTTGATGCTACCGGGCATCGTAGACAGCCGACCAAGTGCCTTTACCGGCCGCCGGGGTGCTCATGCCGTACGCCCCGGCCTGCCCGGCTCCGGTGGACTCCGCCCTCGCGCCGGCTGGGCGGACCGGGTTCCGGCGGCGGCCGGCCGTACACCGATCGCAGGTAGTAGAGCCCTCACCGTGTCGGACACCTCCGTTGCCATATACCCCCCATAGGTATAATGTGTCGATGTCCGACGAGGAGAAAGAGGAGGAAATGTCCTAATCGATGCGACCTGCGGACCACACCGGTCACGGAGAAGATCCCACGCACGATCACCAGGGACACGATCACAGCGGGCGTCCCGCCAAGGCGACGTGGCGGATGGCCGCGTCGGCGACCCTGCACTGCCTGACGGGCTGCGCGATCGGCGAGGTGCTCGGCATGGTGGTGGGTACCGCCCTGGGCTGGCCGAACGCGCCCACCCTCGTCCTGGCCGTCGTCCTGGCCTTCTTCTTCGGCTACGCCCTCACCCTGACGGGGCTGCGCAGGGCCGGGGTCGGCTGGCGCGAGGCCGTACGGCTGGCACTCGCCGCCGACACGGTCTCGATCATCGTCATGGAGATCGCCGACAACGGCGTGATGCTCGTGGTGCCCGGCGCGATGGACGCCGGACTCTCCACCGGCCTGTTCTGGGCGGCTCTCGCCCTCTCACTGCTGGTGGCCTTCCTCGTCACCACCCCCGTCAACAAGTGGATCATCGGGCGGGGCGGAGGACACGCGGTGGTCCACGCCTACCACCACTGAGAGCCGCCGGGAACCGGGAACTCGCCCGTTCGCGAGGGAGTGGCTCCCCTTGCCGGGTGAGCGTCGCCCTTCCGCCCGTCCTCAGGTCCGCCCGTCCTCAGGTGAGCGCGAGAACGCTGCCGGCCGCGACGTAGACGGCGACGCCCAGGAGCAGGATCGAGAACGACCGGGTCAGGATCGCGGCGGGCAGCCGGTCGGCGATCCTCCGTCCCGCGACGGTGCCCGCCACCGCGGCGAGGGTGAAGGGGACGATCACCCCCCAGTCGAAGTGCGCCTGCCCGGCACGCGCGGCCAGCGACGCGGCCGAGTTGATCGCTATGACGAACAGGGACGTGCCGACCGCGGCCGACATGGGCAGACCCAGGACGAGAACAAGGGCCGGCACGATGACGAACCCGCCGCCGACGCCGAACAGGCCGGTGAGAAATCCGACCGCCAGGCCGGCGAGGACGACCTTGACCACCATGGTGACCGTACGGCCACGCGCGCCCCGCGGGGAGCCTCTGAGCCCGCCGGTACGGGTAAGGGTGAGCTGCCCACCACCCACCGCCGCCGGCGGCGGAGCCGTTCCGTACCCGGCCTCCGCCACCCCGTTACCGTCCGCGCCGTCACCGTTACCGTCCGCGCCGTCACCGCGCCCCGCGCCCCGGGCGCGTAGCAGCATGCCCGCCGCGGCGACGGTCGTCAACGCGGCGAAGCCGAGAAGCAGCAGGTGGGGGTCGATGAGGCGGTTGACGGCCGTTCCGGCGAAGGCCGCGGCGACACCGACCACGCCGAAGGCACCCCCGGTGAGCCAGCGGACCTGCCCGTTGCGGGAGTGGCCCACCGCGCCGAAGACGGCGGTGAGACCGACGATGACCAGGCTGCTGGTGGTGGCGTCCTGGGGAGACTGACCGAGCAGGTAGACCAGGACCGGGACGGCGAGAATGGCGCCACCGCCTCCGAGGGCGCCCAGCACGGCACCGATGAGCAGGCCGAGGGCCGGCACGGCGACGACGGTCATATGACGGTTCCGGGCTGCCCGTCTTCGGTGGTGACCGGCAGACCGGCGGCGGCCCACGCCCTCATCCCCCCGGCGAGGTTACGGGCGGGCACCCCTACGGCGCGCAGGATGGAGGTGGCCTTCGCCGACCGGATACCGGACCGGCACACGACGATGACGACCTGGTGGGTTGGGAGTAGGTCCGGATCCAGGGCACCCAGGGCGCCGAGGGGCACGTGGTGGGCGTCGGGGCTCCGTCCGGCCTGCCATTCGCCGGGTTCACGGACGTCGAGCAGGATCACGCCACCGTCGGCGACGAGCCTGGCGGCTTCGGCGACCTCGACGGTGTCGGCGGCATGTGGCGATCTGGGTGTCATCGGTGCTCCGTTGCGATACGGGACCGCGGGGTCCTGCGGTGTCTCGGCGCACCGGCGACGTCGAGCCGGTAGCCGTCACGCGCGGAGAACTGGGCGGTGACGGCGAACCGGTCGCCGCGGACGAGGGTGCGGCGCCACTCCATGGGGCGGCTTCCCTGATAGGCGAGGCGGTCGATGGCGAACGCGGCCACACCGGGTTCGACCCCGAGCAGGCGGCGTTCGGCGGCGGTGGGCACCACGGCGCGAATGTGCTCCCGGCCGCCGGTCAGCCGGACACCGCAGCGACCGGCGAGTTCGTCGTACAGGGCGGTGTGGGTGAAGTCGGCCTCCAGTAGCGGAGCCGCGACCTGGGAGGGGATCCAGACCCGATCCAGGGCCAGGGGCTCCTCCGCGGCCAGGCGCAGCCGCTCCAGGTACAGCAGGGGCGTGGACTCCTCAAGCCCGAGGCGGACCGCGACCAGCCCGTCGGCTCGCACGTCGAGGATGCGCACGACACTGCGCTGGTGCTGTCCGGCGGCCTCCACCGAGGCGAACAGGCTGTAAAGGGCGCCGAGCGGCTGCTCGATCTGGGCGGGCGCGGCCAGACGGGGGGCACGTCCGCGTTCGGCGATCACCACCCCGTCGGCGCGGAGCCGGCGCAGTGCCTCGCGCACGGTGTGGCGGCTGACGCCGTACTCGGCCACCAGCGCCAGCTCACCGGGGAAGGCGTCGCCGAACTCGCCGTTGTCGAGGCGGCGATTCAGATCGGCACGGAGCTGCGCCCACAGCGGCAGCGCGCTGGTGCGGTCCACCACCCGAGGCCCCGGGGCAGCCTGCTGACTCGTTGTCCTCACCCACTCTTCTTGCCGAAGCATCCACTACCTAATAATGTACGGACATTCGGACTTTTCTGCAATCGAGGGGGTAGGACCGTGGTGGAGGTCGAGGTCATCGAGACCAGCGAGCTGGGCGATCGCAGCTACATCGCCCACGACGGCGCCGTCGCGGTGGTCGTGGACCCACAACGGGACCTCGACCGCGTGCGGCGGCTTCTCGACGACCGCGGCCTGCGGTGTGCGATGGTGCTGGAGACGCACATCCACAACGACTACGTCACCGGCGGCCTGGAGCTGGCCCGGTCCACGGGGGCCACGTACGCGGTGGCGGCCGCCGACGCGGTGGGGTTCGACCGGCGGCCGGTGGCCGACGGCGACGTGCTGACCGTGGGCGGCCTGCGGATCCGGGTGCTGGCCACCCCCGGGCACACCGACACCCATCTGGCGTACGTCGTCGACACCGGCCCCGGCGACGAGGGGCCGGCGGCCCTGTTCAGCGGGGGATCACTGCTCTACGGCAGCGTGGGCCGTACCGATCTGGTCGATCCGGCCCGCACGGAGGAGCTGGCCCGTGCCCAGTTCCACTCCGCGCGGCGTCTGGCCGGCCTGTGCGCCGACGACACGCGGGTGTTCCCCACCCACGGCTTCGGCAGTTTCTGCTCCTCCGGGTCGGCCACCGGTGGTGAGAGCGCGACCATCGGCCAGGAACGCGGACGCAACGACGCGCTGACCGAGCACGACGAGGACGCCTTCGTGGCCCGTCTGGTCGCCGGGCTGACCGCCTATCCGCGCTACTACGCCCACATGGGCGCCCGTAACCGGCAGGGGCCGGGGCCCGTGGATCTGTCCGCGCCGTCGCCCGTGTCGCCGGAGGAGCTGCACAAGCGGATCACCGCCGGAGAGTGGGTGGTGGATCTGCGCGACCGGACCGCCTACGCCGCCGAGCACGTGGCGGGCACCATCGGGATCGCGCTGGGCCTGCACTTCTCCACCTACCTCGGCTGGTTGATCCCGTGGGAGACCCCGCTGACGTTGATCGGGGACACCGCGCAGCAGGTCGCCGACGCCCAGAGGCAACTGGTGCGCATCGGCATCGACCGGCCCGACGGCGCCGCGGTGGGCACACCGGGCGAACTGGCCGACGCGCGGGAACTGCGCGGTTACCGCACCGCCACCTTCGCCGACCTGGCGGCCGTACACGCCGGGCAGGGCACGCGCCCGGTGGTGCTGGACGTGCGCCGTGACGACGAACGCGCCGTCGGCATGGTGCCCGGATCGGCGCACATCCCGCTGCACTCCCTGCTGGAGCGCCTGGCGGAGGTACCCGCGGGGCAGGTGTGGGTGCACTGCGCCAGTGGGTTCCGGGCCTCGATCGCGGCGAGCCTGCTCGACCGCGCCGGGCGGGACGTCGTACTCATCGACGACGAGTACGCTACGGCGATCAGCACCGGCACGGCGCCCAGCTGAGCGCCGGACGCCCTCCACCGGGCCCCGACACCCCCGCGCCATCCGATACGCCCAGAGCAGGGAGGCTCTCCATGACGACATCCGCGATGCACCATCGGGTCCTCATCATCGGCGGAGGCAGCGCCGGCGTCAGCGTCGCGGCCCGGCTGCGACGTGCCCGCGTCGATGACATCGGGCTTGTGGAACCGTCCGACACCCACTACTACCAGCCGCTGTGGACCCTGGTCGGCGGCGGGTGCGCCCCGGCGAAGGAGAGCGCCCGCCCGCAGGCGTCGGTCATGCCCAGAGGCGTCGCGTGGATCAAGGACGCCGCGCTGGACATCGACCCGGGCAACCGGACGGTGACCACCGCCGCCGGTGTCCGCGTCACCTATGACCAGCTCGTGGTCTGCCCCGGCATACAGCTGGACTGGGAGAAGATCCCCGGGATGGCCGAGGCGCTGCGCACCCCGGCGGTGTCGAGCAACTACACCTACGATCTGGCGCCCAAGACCTGGCAGCTCATCCGTGATCTCCGGTCCGGCACCGCGGTGTTCAGCATGCCGGCCGGGCCGATCAAGTGCGCCGGCGCCCCGCAGAAGATCGCCTATCTGGCCGCGGACCACTGGCGGCGGCAGGGCGTGCTCGGCGACATCCGCATCGTGCTCGTGCTTCCCACCCCGGGCATGTTCGGGGTGAGGGAGTTCGCCGAGGAGCTGGAACGGGTCGCGGCCCGGTACGGCATCGAGGTCCGCACCAGCAGCGAGGTCACCGAGATCGACGGCGAGGGCCGCCGGGTCGTCGTGACCGACCACGCCGGCGGCACCCGCGAGGACATCGGCTACGACCTGCTGCACGTCGTGCCGCCGCAGTCGGCCCCCGACTGGATCAAAGCCACCGCGCTGGCCGACCCGGGCAGCCCGGCGGGCTACGTCGAGGTCGACAAGCACACCATGCGGCACGTACGCCACTCCAACGTGTTCGCCCTGGGCGACGCCGGATCCACCCCCAACTCCAAGACCGGCGCGGCGATCCGCAAGCAGGCCCCCGTGGTGGCGAGGAACGTGGTCGCCGCGATGAGGAACCAGCCACTACCGGCCTCCTACGGCGGCTACGCCTCGTGTCCGCTGACCACCGCCCGCGGCAGGACACTGCTCGCGGAGTTCGACTACACCATGCGCCCCACGCCCAGTTTCCCGCTCATCGACACCACCCGCGAGCGCAAGGACATGTGGTACCTCAAGCGCTACGGACTCGCCGCCCTGTACTGGAACCTCATGCTCAGGGGCCGGGCCTGAGCGCCGTCGCCCCGGGCGGGTAGGCGGCCCCGACGGCGAACCGCCGTTTCCGGGCAGGCCACGTGGAGATCACCGGAGATCGACCGGCCCCGGCCACGACCGGCGCGGCCGGCGGATTCCGGCGCGGACCGGCGGAGCCGACGGATTCCGGCGGGGATCGGCGATCAGAAAGGCACACCGGCGCCGTGGGCGGACAGGACGGCCGAGGCGATCCTGCCTCCGGTGTCGCGCAGCCGGTCGGTGAGCGACCTCCGCCGGCGAGCCGGCGGGGTCACCGGCGCGTCCGCCTCGACCTGGGCATGGGCCTCGGGCGTGGGAACGATCGCGGAGGTGGTGTTGGTCATCGGAATCCTCGACTCGGCGGGAAGACTGGTCGACGTGCGACGCGTCCGGCCGATCCGGCGGAGCCGGTCAGCGCGAGACGGCGCCGCGGCGACACAGCCGGTCGTCGACCGACAGCGGCGTCACCGCGAACAGGCACATCATCAAGCTGTGCCCCGCTCCCGCGCCGAAGGAATCCATCCCCCCAGGAGACCATCACCACGCCCCGAACGCAACCCGCCCCCATGCCCCGAGGTCTTCACGACCCGGTCATACGCACGTCCGGCGTGCCCGCGCGGCCGGGGTCTCCACCTGAACGGGGCCTCCCGGGAAACTCCTTGATCTCCAGATCCTCATGATCCGGCCCCCGGGGTGTCCGCGCCTCGGGGGCCGGAGGGCTCGGAGGGGATGCCGGACAGTGGGCGTGCCACGGCCCGGTCAGCCCTCGACGCCGGCCAGCCAGGCGCTCAGGACCTGCGGTGAGACCTCGTCCTCGATGCCGAGTTTTCTGCGGATCCGCGAGATGTGCGTCTTGAGGGTGTGCTCGGAGATGACGAGGTGGCGGGCACACCGGTCCCGGAAGGTCGAGCCCTCGGGCATCTCGGTGACGACCCGCAGGAAGTACGCGAAGAAGACGTCGATCTCACGCCAGGTGAGCCCGTAGCCGTTGAGCAGCGCCTCGACCGACCGGATCGGCGTCCCCGCGGCCAGCGCCTTCTCGATGCGTTCGCGGATCTCCGGGTTCGAACAGGTCAGCAGCGGGCTGCCTTCTCCGGCCCCGGTCTCCGCGCCGGCCCGCGGAGCCGGCGACCACATGCCGCGCGCCAACGGGTCGGCCGTCCCGGCGCCCTGCCAGTAGAGCCGCGACATCCCGGAGTGGATGAGCCACCCGGTCACCCGCGACCGTAGGCGCTCGGCCTCCTCGGACGCGCCGGAACGCTCCAGGGCCACGGCCCGGTAGGCGGTCACGGAGCGGGCGTGGTGGGCGAACCCGGCGTCGTCGAAGATGTCCTCGGCCCGGCGCAGCGCCCGCTGCGCGGTCTCGGGTTCGCGGCTGAGCAGGAGCAGCCCCCGGACCAGCTCGGCCCCGCCGCGATCGACGACCAGATCACTCGCCTCAAGCCGCTCCGGTGCCGTCTCGTCGAGCGCCTGCGCCCCGTGGTCGGACTGCAGCACCGTGACGATGTGATCGACCGTCGCGATCCGGCCGGCCTTGCCGTAGGCCTCGATCGCGCCCTTGAGGTCACCCTGCGAACGCAGCAGGTTGCCGCGCCACTGATGGGCCCACTGGCGCTGGATCGAGTTGCGGTTGACCCCGGCCCGGAGCACCGCGTCGAAGGCGGTCCACGCGCCGTAGTCGTTGCCGGTCAGGTGCAGGGCCATCCCCTGGATGATCCCTGCCCACCCGTTGCCCTCGCCGAGCGTCGCGATCTCGCCCTCGTCGAGCAGCCGGACGGCGCTCTGGGGATGACCGCGCAGCAGCCTGGCCAGGGCGAGATTGCGCTTGGCCCGGGCGTGCAGGCTGCGGCGCAGGTCGGCGCCCTCGATGTGATGGACCGCGGCGAGGGCCTGCTCCCCGGCGGCGATCGCGGCGTCGGCGGGCCCGGCCTCGCAGCGCATCCAGCACAGGTGGGCGGCGAGACTCGTGCGCGCGGCCGCGGAGTAGCCGTCGTCCTGGATGGCCTTCTCGGTCGCCCGGATCGACTCGGCGTAGGAGAAGTCGGCGTAGCCGACCTGGTGGAGCTCACTGGTCGTCCAGGCGACCCCGTCGACGTCGCCGACCGATTCGAAGCGGAAACGGGCCTGGCTCAGGGCCACCAACGCCCCGTCGAAGTCGAGGCGCAGCCGGCGCAGGCGTCCCTCAAGGGCGGAGAGCCACGGGTACTCGTACACCTGGCTGCCGGACAGGGCGAGCGTCCAGCTCTCCTGATCGGCCGTCTCGACCTGGTCGATGGCGCCGAACCCGATCGAGCTGAGCAGCCGGGCCGCCTCGTCCGGACGGCCGGCCTTGACGAAGTGCCCGACGGCCTGGCTGGGTTCACCACAGGAGACGAGGGCCTCGGCCGCCCGGCCCTGGACGCGGACCACCTCCTCGGCGGGGTTCTCGCTGTGCAGCCGGTGAAGGAGGAACTCCCGGAACAGCGGATGAAAGCGCACCCGGTGCCCGCGCCGCGGGACGGGCCGGGTGAAGAAGTCGTCCCGAGCCATCTGCGAGATCGTGTTCCACTCGCTGAGCGGTCCGTCGATCGCGCGGCAGCTCTCCGCGGAGAGCGTCTCAAGCACCGCGAGGCGGCTGAGCCGGTCGATGTCCACCAGGCCGTAGTGCGCGAGGGCGTCGGTGAAGTACTCGATGAAGTCCCAGTGGCCGCCTGACAGGTGGGTCACCAGCTCGTTGGGCGCCAGGCCGGGGGTGCTCGCGGCGAGCACCAGGCCGGCCGGCCAGCCCTGGGAGCGTCGCATCGCCTCGCTCACGACCTCGTTGCGCACGTCGTATCCCTGCTCCCGCAGGAACAGCCGGACCTCGGCGGGGGTGAAGGCGAGGTCGGCGGAGGTGATCACGTCGATGGCCCGGTTGGCCTTGAGCCGGCCGATGGGGACGTTGGGGTGGCGGCTCGTGGCGAGGACGACGGTCACCCCCGACTGACGCTCAAGCCAGTTGAGCAGGCCCACGGCGGTTCCCGCGTCGCCCACCCGGTCGAAGTCGTCGATGACGATCGCGGCGGGTCTGTCCGGGACCCGCTCCTCACGGTGCCTGGCCAGGAGCCGGTCGAGCCGGGTCGGCAGCGGGCGGGAGTCGGCGGCGGCGGACAGGCGCAACACCGCCGTGCTCGTGGCCCCCGCCGCCGCGTACTGGGTCAGCAGGGTCGTCTTCCCGTAACCGGGACCGGCATGGATGATCGTCAGCGGTCGAGCCTCCGGCGACAGCAGGCGACCGACAAGTCGACTGCGCTCGATCACCCCTGACACCGGCGTCATGTGAACCCTCGAATCCTGCATGTCTGGCTTTTTCACCCCTGCCCTCTGGACGATACCCAAGCCCGGCCGGACGGTCCGGAGGCACGAGGCGCGAGGCGCGCCCCCGGACCGCCGGGGTGCGGGATCCGGTCGCGAGGCGTCGGCCTCTAGGGCAACACCCCCGCCGGGGACTTCAGGTGCCAGTCGGTGATGTGCTGGTAGGCGTTGGCGGTCTCCAGGACGGCCTGGTCCCGGTGGGGGCGTCCGATGAGCTGGAGGCCGATCGGCAGTCCCGCCTGGGTGAAGCCGCACGGCAGCGAGATCGCCGGCGCCCCGAGCAGGTTCGGCAGCCGGGTGAACCGGTTGTGCGCCGCGAGCTTGCGGTGCGGCCCGTGGGCCTCCGGTGCGGGCTGGTCGAACGGGTGGGGGACGGTGGGCGAGGTGAGGGTGGCGATGACGTCCACTCCGGCCAGCGCCCGGTGGAACCGCTCGGCGAAGACCG
>NZ_JBSGCR010000019.1:0-122720 GCF_053601935.1 Streptosporangium sp. NPDC004631
GGGGACGGTGTGGGAGAGTAGGTCGCCGCCGGACAATCTTTAGAGGAAGGGTCACCCCCCCTTGTGGGGGTGGCCCTTTTTCGCGTTGTCGGGGGATGTTCCCGGGGTGGGGAGGGGCGGGTTTCCCCGGCGGGGGTGACCCCCGGGTGGGGTGTGTGGGGGGCTGTTCTGGGGGTGTCCGCCGTTTCACTGCCGGGCTTGGGTTGGCCGTGACCCGATGATCCATCCCGATAAGCAAAATGCCCTGGTCCATCGCGGACCAGGGCATTCGCCGGAATAGCAGGTTCCCTTACGGGGTGATGAACAAGCCGTCGCCCACGGGCCGTTCGGCGCCGTCCGAGGGCTGGTTGACGACCTTGTGGCCGACCACCATCGCACTGGAGCCACCGCCGTCGAGGTTGATGGCCTGCTTGGCACCCAGCCAGCGCATCAGCTGGGCCGCCTCCACCATCGAGGCGCCCACGGTGACGCCCGGAACGCGGCCGTCCACCGTGGCCAGGATCAAGCCGCCGGACTTGGTGATGCCGGCCATCGTCCGGGGGTGTCGGCGGAGCATCATGTTGACCGAGGCCTGCCCGTCGGCCAGCGCGGTGATCCTGATCCGGCCGTTGTTGACCAGCCCCACGCCGCCGCCCATGACATATGTCTCGGGGGTGAGCGGTACGGTTCGCCGTGTCCGCAGATCGACGACCTTGGTGTCCAGCCTCACGGTCGCGCTCTCCGCGGCGTGCTCCAGCAGCCAGTCGGCCATGACGCCGTTGCCGTGGAGCACCGAGGCGCCACGTGGGACGGCACCGCCGGCCTGGCGGGTGGCGATGACCCTTCCCTGGGCGTTGAGCACGACCTCGGTGCCGCCGTCGGCCGCCGTCTTGGTGCCGAACTCCTCGGTGTAGAGCACGAGCTCGTCGGCGGCGGGGGCCCGGTTGACGCCCCGTACCTCGGCCCTCGTCCCGTCGGAGGAGGTCGCGGTGACGGTCGACTTGAGCTCCGTGATCCGGATCTTGCGGCCGTTGACCACCAGGCCGCTCCGGCCGGGTACCGCCTCGCTGAGCAGCCTGCCGCCCACCACGGAGATCCCCATCGGGTCGCCCTTGATCTCCTTGACCGTGTGGATGTTGAAGAAGCCGCCGTTGACACCGGCGATGGCGCCGGTGAGCTTGGACATCGAACTGGTGGTCTCGCGCTTGGCGATGGTCTGTCCGATGCTCGTCTTGAACGATCCCCGGAAGACCTTCGGATCCACCATCAGCACCCGGACCTTCCAGGGGCCGGTGGTCTCCAGGCCGTCGTCACCGAGGTAGTCGGTCTTGGCCCGGAGGTTGAACGCCTTGAGTTCCTTGACCACCTTGTCGGCTTTGGCGCGCTGCTTGAACGTCCACATCCCGACGCGGACCACATACCGTTCCACCGCGGGGGCGTCCGCGGCGGCGGGCTGCACGATTTTCTGGACGCTCGGGGTGAACCCGGCGGCCTCGACCTCCCCGGCCTTCGTCTGAGCGGTGGTCAGGGAACCGTCATCGTGGCCGTTGGGCATCAGCACGGTCACGGTCCACCCCTGGGTGGATCGACCGTGTTGCACACTGAAGAGGCTTACTCCCTGAGCCACGCTGCGCTGGTCCTTGACCGGAGCCACGCGTTCACCGAGGGGAAACGCTGAGGCGGGGAAGGTCAGGGTGGCCCGCTCCGCCTGGGCTGGAATCGCTGTGACAGCGAGTGTTACGACTGAAAGCCCGACGATGAGACGTCGTGACATGTCTATCTCTCCCCGTTGATGACCATACTCCGGGCCACCATGGTGCCGAGATCTACCTGTCAAGGTGAGTGAAACACGCTAAACGTGCAAAGAAAGTATTCTTTCCCACGCGATCCCTTTACGGGGGGACACGGCTGGCCGTTCCGGTCGGAGTGGACGCGCCGCTCAATGTGGGGTCGCCCCTCGCCCCTCGCCGTTCCGCTGCGGAGAGTGAGGGGACGACGCTACGGTCAGGGGGACGCGTCGTCTCGGTTGCGGCAGATCAGGCGGCCTGCCAAGAGGTCGATGGCAGGGGTCGTGTGGCCGCCGCCCGCGGAGGACACGGTTGGTTAGACGGGCGCAAGCCGTACGGAGTCTGGGTCCTGTACGGCTTGCGCCGCCCCGTCCCGGGGGCCCTAGAGCATGGAGTGATACACCTTGCGAAGGGTCTCGTGGACGATCCAGGTGGTTTTGGCTCCGTCGGCGAGCAGGCAGACCGATCCCGGGACGAGATCTATGCTGACGCCGCCTTCGACCTCCACGGTGGCGCGGCCGGACAGGACCACGAAGATTTCGTCGCGTTCGACGTCGGTCACGGTGCCGGGGGTGATCTCCCAGATGCCGCGGCTCTGCGAGCCGTCGGGGGAGGACCACAGCTCGACCGAGGAGACCTGTGGTGAGCCGGCCAGGACTTGGGCGGGGTCCAGTTCGTCGGGCGACAGCCGTACGTCGTCGACGGGGACGGCGAAGACTCCGGCGGCGGTGACCATGCGGGCAAGGTCGGCGCTCTCGGGAACGAGGATCTCGGGCATGGTGGCCTTTCAGGTGCGGGGGTTGTCTCTCCGGAAGGACTCCAGCGCCAGTAGTGCGACGTGAAGGGAGAGACAGGACTCGACATCGTCCAGGTCGGTGTCGAGAACGCGTTCTAGTCTACGGAGCCGGTCGTAGAAGGCCGGACGGGACAGGTGGGCTTTCTGCGCGGCGACGGCCTTGTTGCGGCCGGCGGCCAGATAGATCCGCAGGATCCTGGTCAGGTCGCCGCCGCGCTGGGCGTCGTGGGCGAGCAGCGGGCTGAGTTCGCGTTCGGCGAAGGTCTGCAGGCGGGCGTCGTCTCGCAGCAGGTGCAGCAGGCCGCGCAGGCGCAGGTCCGGGAGGCGGTAGAAGGGGCGGCCGTCGGGCTGTCTGACGGCCACGTCGGCGACCTGCTCGGCCTCCAGAAAGCTCCGCCGTACGTCGCGGATCGACTCGACCACCGAGCCGGCGGCGAGGACGAACGGGGAGGTGAAGGTTGTGCGCAGGCGGTCGGCGAGCGCGGTCAGGGTGGGCTCGGTGAAGGTGCGAGGGGGCAGCGGGAGCAGGATGCCGACGCGGTTCTGATCCAGGGCGCCGACCAGGGCGGGGAATCGGGCGTCGCGGCAGGCGGCGGCCGCGGCATCGGCCAGTTCGCCGAGTCTCGCGAGATGCTCCTGACCCTCCGGCGGGCCCTCGGCCGACTCGGACAGTCGCAGCACCACGCTGATCAGCTTGCGGCCGGTGAGCGGCACGCCGACCGCGCGGGCGCGGGCGGCGGCCTCCTCGGGGTCGGCGTAGGCGTGGGTCAGGATGCCGGCGATGATCGTGCCGTGCGCCTGGCGCTCCAGCGACTCCTGGTGGCGCTCCAGCAGGCGGCCCAGGGCGAGGGTGGTGGCGGCGCGTTCGGCGAGCACGATGTCGCGCGGCTCTGGTGTGCCGTCGCAGAGCAGGATCAGCCGGCCCCAGTCCTGGCCGCGCGCGCCGACCATGGTGACCAGCCAGCCGGAGGCCGAGTCGTAGGCGGTGCGCCGGCTGGGCGCCACCGCGCGGGAGCGTGTCTCCCAGCTCGCCAGCAGCGCCCCGGTGTCACGTCCCGCCGTCTCGCAGGCGAGCACCTGATGGGCGAGGTTCTCCAGCAGCACCGGGCGGCCGGACAGCCGTGCGACCTGGCTGAGCACCTCGGCGGGGGAGGCGCCCTCGACGGACAGCTCGGTGAAGACCTCGTGGAGCTGCTCGGAGGCGCGTAACTCCTCCAGCTGGATGTCGATGATCCGGGCGTGCACCGACTCGGTGATCTGCACGAAGGGGGTCTCGCGGGCCAGTGTGACCAGGGGCAGGCCGTGCTCCTCCGCGGCGTTGACCACGGAGCGGGGCAGTTCTCCGATGAACCTACGGCCCAGCTCCACGATCAGGCCGGAGGCTCCCACGGCGGCGAGTTCGGCGATGTAGGCGGCCAGGCTGTCCGGATCGTCGGGGAGCGCGATGCCGGTGGTGAGCACCAGTTCCCCGCCGCGCAACAGGTGGGCGATGTCGGTGACCTCGCCGACGTGGACCCAGCGCACCCGGGTGTCCAGCCGGTCGGCTCCCGCGACCACTCGGGGATTACCTCGACGGACGGTATCCAGGGCAAGGACGTCGGCGATGGTAGGGAGCACCCGTCGAGCGTATCCCATCAGGTTGTAAGGAGGAAAAGTAGACAACTTACAGGCTGTTGCGTCAGATCTCCAGGTGAGCGGCTTTTGGGGTGGATTATCGCCCGGCCGATGGGTTGACCGTCGTCGTGGTATCGCCCGACCTCGCGTCCTCCGGGTCCTCGGCTGCCACGGGCCCCGGGGCGCGCCGGCGTCTCAGGTGCGCCTCCAGGCCGTCGAGGAGGCAGGTCAACCCGAAGTCGAAGTTGAGGGCGCGGACGGTCTCCGCGTCCACGTCGGCGTATTCCGCGTAGCGCGCGACCAGCTCGGGATGGTCGCCGGCGGTCTGGTCCAGAACGACCTTCATGGCGGCGAGCATCTCCTCGTCGTTCGTCTCCGAACCGGCCATGACGCTCCGCCAGGCGATCTCGGGACCGGTCGTGCCCAGCACGTAGGCCATCAGCGCCGACGAGGCGTGGTCCAGGGACAGGCCGGTGAATCCCGCCACCGTGAACGTGTTCAGCAGCCGGCCCGACAGCCGCATCGCGTTGGGGCCGATGGCCGGTCTGGTGCCGACGAGCGTGGTGGACCAGGGATGCGCGAAGAGCGTCGTGCGCAGGCCGTAGGCGAACACCGAGGCCGCGTCCCGCCAGCCGGTCACCTCGGGGGCGGGCAGCGGGACCTCGCCGAAGATCTCGTCGAGGACGAGTTCGAGCAGCTCGTCCTTGTTGGCCACGTGCCAGTAGATGCTCGTCGCCCCGGAGCCGAGCCTGGCGCCCAGGCGGCGCATGCTCAGGGCGTCCATTCCCTCGGCGTCGAGCAGTTCCACGGCAGCCCGCACGATCTGTGACCGGCTCAGCGTCGGACTTTTGGCGGGACGGCTCTCACGAGTCCAGACCGAGGTCAAGGGTGGCTTCACCCTTCAAGCATAAATCCCCTCGCACGCCGTTCGAGGTTTGTCGTACAGTGTGCGAGTGAAATCGAACGCTGTGCGAGTAGAGCCCGACCCCCGCCGCTGGTGGATCCTCGGAGTGCTCTGCCTCAGTCTTATGGTCCTCGTGGTGGACAACACCGTCCTGAACCTGGCCATCCCGGCCCTGATGACCGACCTGGGGGCCAGCCCCTCGGACATTCAGTGGATCATTGACGCCTACATTCTGGTCTTCGCCGGGCTGCTGCTCACCGCGGGCAGCCTGTCCGACCGTTACGGCCGCAAGCGTTTCCTGATCATCGGCCTGGTGCTGTTCGGCGGGGCCTCACTGATCGCCCTCATGGTCACCGAGCCGTGGCACCTGATCGCCGCCCGCGCGCTGATGGGGGTCGGCGGTTCCATCCTCATGCCGAGCACCCTGTCCATCCTGATCACCGTCTTCGACGACGGCGAACGCCGCAAGGCCATCGCCGCCTGGAGCGCGGTGGCCATGGTCGGTGTGATCGCCGGTCCCACTCTCGGCGGCTTCCTGCTCGAACACTACTGGTGGGGCTCGATCTTCCTGCTCAACGTGCCCATCACGCTCGTCGCCGTCGTGGCGGCGGTGGTGCTGATGCCCGAGACGCGAGGCCCGGCCCGGGGGCTCGACCCGGTTGGCGTGCTGCTCTCCACCGCGGGCATGAGCGCCCTGGTCTTCGTGGTCATCTCCGCTCCCGGCGAGGGCTGGTCCTCCCCCTCGGTCCTGGTCGCCGCCGGGGTGGCCGTACTCGGGCTGGGCGGATTCATGCTCTGGGAGCGGAGGGCGGCCCATCCGATGCTGCCGCTCGAACTGTTCCGCAACCGCAACTTCAGCGGATCGTCGTTCTCGGTCGTGCTCATGTCGTTCGGCACGGGCGCGCTGCTGCTCATGCTCACCCAGTATCTCCAGTTCGTGCTGGGCTACGGGCCGATGAAGGCCGGGCTGGCCCTGCTGCCGTACGCCGTGGCCGCCGCGCTCTTCAACGGGGTCGGCGCAGGGCTGGGGCAGCGGGTCAGCAACCGCACGCTGATCGCGGCCGGCATGACGGTGATGGCCCTCGGGTTCGTCGTGCTCGCCCTCATGACCGCCGACAGCGGGTACGGCATGCTGATCGGCGGCCTCATGCTGATGGGTGTCGGCGGTGGTCTCGCCGGGCCCGCGATCTACGCGACCCTGATGGGCGCGGTGCCGCCCGAGCACGCCGGGGTGGGGTCGGCGCTGAACGACACGGTGCAGCAGGTGGGTATGGCGCTGAGCGTCGCCGTGCTCGGCAGCGTGCTGGCCGGGGTCTACACCTCCTCGATGCCGGCGAGCGCCCCGGCCGCCGCGCGGGCGTCGATCGGCGGCGCGTTCCAGCTGGGAGACCCCGGGGTGATGCGGACCGCGAGGGAGGCGTTCCTGTCGGCCATGTCGTTCGGCTCCTGGGTGGGTGTCGTCTTCACCCTCGCCGCCGTCGCGCTGGCTCTCGCGGTGCTCCGGCCCGCCCCCAGGGTTCAGGCCGTCCCGGAGGCGGAGCTGGTCGAGACGGGGAGCTGAGCCGATCTCCCGGCCGCCGGGGGTGCCCAAAAATTCATGTATTTCAGATTGATTTAGTGGCAAATATGGGTGACCATGGGCGCATGGGCCGCTCAAGCCGGCGGAGGTGGACGTGAAGGGTGCGGTTCGCGCTCACCGGTTCGGCTGATCGCCGATGCTCGGGTGGGGAGCCTGGGGGGTGCTCTCCACCCGAACAACCCCTGTACGGCTTGCGCCAACCGTCGCGGGGCGCAAGCCGTACGGGACCCTCCCTCGGCGGCGTCGGGGGGGGGAATCCGAGGGTGACTCTGACACTCTGCTGGGTTTAGTGGAAATATCCCGACATGTTGCCGGTGGGAGCAGTCGTCCGGAACAGTGATACTCAATGTATGTCGGACCTTCTTGCGCGCCACCGTGCGGTAATGCCCAACTGGTTGGCCCTCTACTACAACGACCCCATCGAGATCGTCAGCGGCAAGGGCAACCGGGTCGTCGACGCGTCGGGCAAGAGCTACCTCGACTTCTTCGCGGGCATCCTGACCAACATGATCGGGTACAACGTGCCCGAGGTGCGCGAGGCCGTCGAGCGGCAGCTGGCCACCGGCGTCGTGCACACCTCCACGGTCTATCTGCTCCGCGGCCAGGTCGAGCTCGCCGAGAAGATCGCCAAACTGTCCGGCATCAAGGACGCCAAGGTCTTCTTCGTCAACTCGGGCACCGAGGCCAACGAGACCGCGCTGCTGCTGGCGACCTACGCGCGCAAGTCCGACCAGGTGCTCGCCATGCGGCAGAGCTATCACGGCCGCTCCTTCGGCACGGTCGGCGTGACCGGCAACCGCGCCTGGAAGAACAACTCACTGTCGCCGCTGAACGTGCACTTCCTGCACGGCGCCGACCGGCACCTCACCCAGTTCCGCGGGCTGTCGGACGCCGACTACATCGCGGCCTGCGTGGACGACCTGCGCCACGTGCTCTCCACCACCGTCGGGGGCGACGTGGCCGCGCTGATCGCCGAGCCGATCCAGGGCGTCGGCGGCTTCACCATGGCGCCCGACGGGCTGTTCGCCGCCTACCAGGAGGTCCTCGACTCCCAGGGAATCCTGTTCATCTCCGATGAGGTGCAGACCGGCTGGGGGCGCACCGGCTCGTCGTTCTTCGGCATCCAGAACCACGGTGTCACGCCCGACATGATGACCTTCGCCAAGGGCCTGGGCAACGGGTTCGCGGTCGGCGGCGTCGTGGCCAGGGGCGACCTGATGGACAACCTCCACGCGGTCGGCCTGGCCACCTTCGGCGGCAACCCGATCTCCATGGCCGCCGCCACCGCGACCCTCGACTACGTGCTCGACCACGACCTGCAGGCGAACGCGGCCCGCACCGGCACCCTGATCATCGACGGACTCCGCGAGGCCGCGCCGCGCCTGCCGATCGTCGGCGACGTCCGGGGCAAGGGCCTGATGTTCGCCGTCGAGCTGGTGGACCCGGCGACCCGCGAGCCCTCCCCGGCGCTCGCGGCACGGTTCATGGAGGAGACCAGGAAGGCCGGTCTGCTCGCCGGCAAGGGTGGCCTGTACGGCAACGTGCTGCGCATGGCCCCGCCGCTCACCCTGACCCCGGACGAGGCCGCCGAGGGCCTCGGGATCATCGTCAACGCACTTGAAGTCATCAACACCGAGGTCGTGTCGTCGTGAAGAACATCACCCACTGGATCGCCGGAGCCCCCGCCGGGGGCTCCGGCCGTACGGCCGAGATCTTCAACCCGGCGACGGGTGAGGTGGCCGGGCACGTCCAGCTGGCGTCGGTGGCCGAGGTCGACGCGGCCGTGGCCTCCGCGGTGGCGGCCTACCCGGCATGGCGCGACTCCTCGCTGGTCAAGCGCTCACAGGTGCTGTTCCGCTTCCGCGAGCTGATGTACGCCAACCGTGACGAGCTCGCCGGGCTCGTCTCCTCCGAGCACGGCAAGGTCCACTCCGACGCGCTGGGCGAGGTGACCCGCGGCCTGGAGGTCGTGGAGTTCGCCTGCGGCATCCCGCACCTGCTCAAGGGAGGGTTCTCCGAGGGCGTCTCCACCCGGGTCGACTCCTACTCGATCCGTCAGCCGCTGGGCGTGGTGGCCGGGATCACCCCGTTCAACTTCCCCGTCATGGTGCCGATGTGGATGTTCCCGATCGCGATCGCCGCGGGCAACGCCTTCATCCTCAAGCCCTCGGAGAAGGACCCGTCGGCCTCGCTGCTGATGGCCGCGCTCTGGAAGGAGGCCGGGCTGCCCGACGGGGTCTTCAACGTCGTCCAGGGCGACAAGGTGGCGGTGGACCGGCTGCTTGAGCACCCGGACGTGCGGGCCGTCTCCTTCGTCGGTTCCACGCCCATCGCCAAGTACGTCTACGAGACCGGCGCCTCCCACGGCAAGCGGGTCCAGGCGCTGGGCGGCGCCAAGAACCACATGCTCGTGCTGCCCGACGCCGATCTCGACCTGGTCGCCGACGCCGCGGTCTCGGCGGGCTTCGGCTCGGCGGGGGAGCGCTGCATGGCGATCTCCGTCGTGCTGGCGGTGGACCCGGTGGGCGACGAGCTGGTCGACAGGATCGTTTCCCGGGTCTCCGCGCTGACCGTCGGCCCCGGCGACGATCCCGCGTCCGAGATGGGCCCCCTCGTCACCGAGGCCCACAGGGACAAGGTCGCCTCCTATCTCGACCTGGGCGTCTCCGAGGGGGCCAAGCTCGTGGTGGACGGCCGGCTGACCCCGGTGTGCGGCGGCGGCGCCGCGGCGGACACCCCCGGCTTCTGGCTCGGCCCCACGGTCCTCGACCACGTCCCGGCCGACTCCCGGGTCCACCGGGAGGAGATCTTCGGCCCGGTCCTGGCGATCGTGCGCGTCTCCTCCTACGAGGAGGGGGTGGAGCTGATCAACCGCGGCGAGTTCGGCAACGGCACCGCGCTCTTCACCAACGACGGCGGCGCCGCCCGGCGTTTCCAGAACGAGGTGGAGGTCGGCATGATCGGCATCAACGTGCCGATTCCGGTGCCGATGGCCTTCTACAGCTTCGGCGGCTGGAAGGCGTCGCTCTTCGGCGACACCCACGTCCACGGCACCGAGGGTGTGCACTTCTACACCCGGGGCAAGGTCGTCACGTCACGCTGGCTCGACCCCAGCCACGGTGGCGTCAACCTCGGCTTCCCGACCGGAGGTTGATCCCCGTACGGCCCGCCCGCGCGGCCCGGCCTGCTCGAAGGCGTCTCCCCCGGCCTGAGGACCATGCCGGTGCCGGGCCGCGTGCTCGGCCCGGCCGGGGAGGGGCCGGTAGGCTCCGGGCAGGTGGGTAACGGCTTCGTGAGGGGACTTCGTGAGCAGGGACAGGCTCCGCCGTACACGTCTCGGAGCGCCGGCGGGGGCCCTGGCGCTCGTGGTCTGCGTTTTCACGGGGGCGGCCGGTGCCGACCGGCGGGCGCCGGCTCCCGTTCCCTCGGCCTCCCCGGCCGTCACGACACCCTCGGCGTCGGCGTCGGCGTCGTCCGGCTCCGATCCGAGCCCCAGCCCGACGCCCTCGGCGTCGATCGGCAAGGGCGAGGGGACGCTGCAGGTGCTCGCCTTCCAGGGACAGGTCGAGTACGGCGCGGCCGTCTCCGACGCCAACTGGGTCTCGCCCTTCGAGAAGCTGACCGGGTGCCGGGTCAGCAGGCTCGACCGGGTGCAGACGAGCGAGGAGATGGCCGACAGGCTCCGCGGCAACTCCTACGACGTCGTCTCACCCGCGCCGGAACTGGCCGGACGGCTGATGGCGGAGGGGGCGGTCGCGCCGGTCGACACCGCCCTGCTGCGCTCCTACAAGGACATCCCCAAGCGGCTGCGCGAGCTGCCCGCCGTGCGGCAGAAGGGCAAGGTCTACGGCGTTCCCTATCTCTGGGGGTTCACCCGGGTCCTCCGTGAGGGAGACGCCCCCGGCGGGCCCGACGCCCTCTACCGGACCGGAGCGGTGGCGATCCGCGACAGCCCGCTGGGCTTCGCCGACGCCGCCCTCGCGCTCCGCGAGACCAGGCCCGAGCTGCGGATCAAGGATCCGTTCCAGCTCACCCCCGCCCAGCTCGACGCCGCGGTGGAACTGCTCGCCGCCCGGAACGGCCGGGAGCGGGTCTACTGGGAGGACGGGCTGGAGGTGATTCAGGCGCTCTCGGCGGGGCAGGTGCGGCTCGCCCAGGCTCTGCCGTACCACCTGGACCTCTTCCGGCGCGCCGGCCGTCCGGTGAAGGCGGTGGACGCCCCGGCGACGACCGGGTGGGTCGGCTCGTGGATGCTCGGGGCCGGCGCCACCAGCCCGAACTGCGCCTACCGGTGGCTCGACTGGGTCGGTTCGGCGGACGTGCAGCGCTCGGCCGCCGCCTGGACGGGGCTCGCCCCCGCCAACCCGGAGGCGTGCGACGGCGACGCCCGCCGGATATGCGAGATCTACCACGTCCGTGACGCCGCATGGCTGCGGCGTGTCCTCTTCGCCGCCCGCCCGACAAGGGACTGCGGGGGGTTGGGCGGAGAGTGCACCGACTACACCGACTGGGAGAAGCGGTGGCACGACCTGGTGCGGTGAGCGCGGGATCTGAAAAATAGTCCTTTTTATGGTCATCTTCACCAGAGGTGTGAGATTTGGGGGGTTTGTCTTATTTTAGCTATCGACTGGTTGACCAGTCAGTGGATAGGATCCCGGCATGAGAATCCTTCTTGTGGGAGCGGGCGGCGTCGGCTCGGCCGTGGTACCGATCGCGGCACGGCGAGATTTCTTCGAACACATCGTGGTGGCGGACTCTAGACAGAGCCGCGCCGCCGACGTGGTGGCCAAGATCGGTGACGCGCGGTTCAGCGCCGTCGAGCTGGACGCCTCCGACCGGGCCGCGGTCGAGGCGGCCCTGACCGAGCACCGCTGTGACGTGCTCTTCAACGCGGTGGATCCGCGTTTCACCATGCCCCTGTTCCAGGCGGCGCTCAACGCGGGGGCGCACTACCTGGACATGGCGATGTCGCTGTCGCGGCCCCATCCCGGCAGGCCGTACGAGCTGACCGGGGTGAAGCTGGGCGACGAGCAGTTCGCGCTGGCGGACACCTGGCGGAGCCGGGACAGGCTGGCGCTCGTGGGCATGGGGGTGGAGCCGGGCCTGGCCGACGTGTTCGCGCGTTACGCGGCCGACCACCTGTTCGAGAGCATCGAGGAGATCGGGGTCCGCGACGGGTCGAACCTGGTGGTCGAGGGGTATGAGTTCGCGCCGACCTTCTCCATCTGGACGACCATCGAGGAGTGCCTGAACCCCCCGGTGGTCTGGGAGAACGGCGAATGGCACACCACCGAGCCGTTCAGCGAGCCCGAGGTGTTCGACTTCCCCGAGGGGATCGGGCCGGTGGAGTGCGTCAACGTCGAGCACGAGGAGGTGCTGCTCGTCCCCCGCTGGATCGACGCCGGGCGGGTGACGTTCAAGTACGGCCTCGGCCAGGAGTTCATCGGCGTGCTGAAGACCCTGCGCAAGCTCGGCCTGGACAACGCGGGCAAGATCCGGGTCGGCGGGGTCGAAACCTCACCCCGCGACGTGGTGGCGGCCAGCCTGCCCGATCCGGCCACGCTGGGCGACCGGATGAGCGGCAAGACCTGCGCGGGCACCTGGGTGAAGGGCGTCGGCAAGGACGGCGGATCCCGCGAGGTCTACCTGTACCACGTGGTCGACAACGAGTGGTCGATGCGGGAGTACGGCTGCCAGGCCGTGGTCTGGCAGACCGCGGTGCATCCGGTGGTCGCGCTGGAGCTGCTGGCCACCGGTGTCTGGACGGGATCCGGGGTGCTCGGCCCCGAGGCGTTCGACGCGGTGCCGTTCCTGGAGCTGCTCAACGCCTACGGCTCGCCGTGGCGGATGCGCGACCAGAGCCGGGAGGCTCTGCTCTCCGCCTGACGCCCACCGGACTCCGCCCCGGACGTGGAGGCCGGTCCTCAGGAGAAGGCCACCCGGCGAGGGAGAGGGTAGACGTTCTCCTCCGGCTCCCGGATCAGCGCGTCCGCGCACTCCGGGCAGGCGAACAGAGGCCCGTCGTCGGGCAGGCGGCCGACCCTGGCCCGAGGCCGGGGCCACTTCTTGTGACAGGCCACGCAGGCATCGCCCTCGCGCTGGGCCGGGGTCAGGCCCTCGGGGTCGAACGTCGTCGTGGTCCGTGCCGTCCTGGTCGGTCTCCAGTCCATCACGCCTCCCGTCTTGATCGCGCAGTCTCATACCGGAACCGTTATAACGCCGTCGCTCTCCGTGATCGCTGTGCTGGGTGTCAAGGGGCGGTTAAATCACTCCCTGTGCGCCTGCGGTAACACACTAAAAGGGGCATCCGACCTCAAGCCGGGTGCCCCTTTTGAGATGATCTAAACCATCAGACCTCGTTGATGGCCTTCTCCAGGATCATCAGGCCCTCCTCCAGCAGGTGGTCGGGGATGACGAGCGGCGGCAGGAACCGCAGCACGTTTCCGTAGGTGCCGGCGGTCAGCACGAGCAGGCCCTCGGCGTGGCACCGCCTGGCGATCTCGCCGGCCGCCGTCGGGTGCGGGTCCGTGGTGCCGGGGACGACCAGCTCGATGGCGATCATGGCGCCGCGGCCGCGCACGTCGCCGATCACCGGGCTCCTCTCGGCGATGGCCCGCAGCCGGGGAAGCATGATCTCGCCGATGTGGCGGGCCCTGCCGGTCAGGTCGTCGGCCTCGATGGTCTCCAGCACGCCCAGCGCCGCCTCGCAGGCGAGCGGGTTGCCGCCGTAGGTGCCGCCCAGCCCGCCGACATGGACCCGGTCGAGAAGCTCGGCGCGACCGGTGACGGCCGACAGCGGCAGCCCGCCCGCGATGCCCTTGGCGGTGACGATGATGTCCGGGACGATGCCCTCGTCCTCGCAGGCGAACAGGTCGCCGGTGCGGGAGAAGCCGGTCTGCACCTCGTCGGCGATGAAGACGATGCCGTTCTCGCGGCAGAACTCCGCGATCCTCGGCAGGAAGCCCTTGGCCGGCTCGATGAAGCCGCCCTCGCCCGCGATCGGCTCGATCACCACGGCGGCCACGTTCTCCGCGCCGATCTGTTTGCCGATCTGGTCGATCGCCTGGGCCGCCGCCTCCTCGGCGCAGTTCTCCGGCCCCGTGGGCCAGCGGAAGGGGTAGGCCAGCGGCACCCGGTAGACCTCGGGGGCGAACGGGCCGAACCGGTGCTTGTACGGCATGTTCTTGGCGGTCAGCGTCATCGTCAGCAGGGTCCGGCCGTGGTAGCCGTGGTCGAACACGACGACCGCCTGGCGTCCCGTGGCGTGCCGGGCCACCTTGACCGCGTTCTCCACGGCCTCGGCGCCGCTGTTGAGCAGGAAGGTGCGCTTTTCGTGGTCGCCGGGCGTGAGCTCGTTGAGCTTCTCGCAGACCTGGACGTAGGACTCGTACGGCGTGACCATGAAGCAGGTGTGGGTGAAGTCCGCGACCTGCCTGGTCACCCGCTCGACCACGCGAGGGGCGGCGTTGCCGGCGCCGGTCACCGCGATGCCGGAGCCGAAGTCGATCAGTGAGTTGCCGTCGGCGTCGACGACCACACCGCCACCGGCGTGGGTCACGAAGACCGGCAGGGTGATGCCGATGCCCGGAGGGACGGCGGCCTGCTTACGTGCGAACAGCTCGCGGGATTTCGGGCCGGGGATCTCGGTGACAACCCGGCGCTCCTGCGGAAGCGAGGGGCCGCCCTGGGTGACGGTGCTCATGCTGTGACGGTATGTCGCGCATGCCGGTATACCGATGATGCACTATGGCAAAATTATCCGGAGCACTCTAGCCGTAACGTACAAAACCGGGGGTGGTTGTGGCACCGACGCTCCGCACCGTCGTGCGACGGTTGCCGCTCGGGCTCGGCGTGCTCGCCGGGCAGGACGGGCTCGACCGGCCGGTCCGCTGGGTGGCGGTCAGCGAGCTGGAGGACCCGACGCCGTTCCTGGAGGGCGGTGAACTGGTCCTCACCACGGGCATGCGCCTCGACGCCGGCAACGCGGGACCGTACGTCGACCGGCTGGTCGGCAGGGGAGTCACCGGGCTCGGCTTCGGCGTCGGACTGGGGCACGAGACGATTCCCGCCGAACTGGTGGAGGCGGCGGCCCTGGCGGGGCTGCCGCTGATCGAGGTGCCGCGCGACACCCCGTTCGTCGCGATCGGCAAGCTGGTCAGCGACCTGATCGCCGCCGAGCAGTACGACGAGATAAGCCGCGCCTTCGCCGCCCAGGGACGTCTCACCCGTGCCGCGCTCCGCCCCGAGGGACCCTTCGCGGTGATCGACCGCCTGGCCCACGAGCTCGGCGGCTGGGCGGTCCTGCTCGACGAGGCCGGAGCCGTACGGCACGCCAGGGGAGAGAACGTCACCGGTGTGGCGCGCCTCCTTCCCGAGTTGGAGCGGCTGCGGAAACCCGGGGGGCGGGGGGCGCCGGTGAGCCTGGCGCTCTCCACGCCACAGGAGCACGTCATCGTGCAGCCGCTCGGCGCGCGCCGCGTCAGGGGGTTCTTCGCGGTCGGCGTCGACAGGCCGTTCACCCCGGTCGCGCACACCGTGGTCAACGCGGCGGGGTCCCTGCTGACACTGGCCATCGAGCACGGCAGGGAGCACGTGGCCGCCGAGCGCCGGGTCCGCTCCGCGGTGCTCCGGCTGCTGCTGGCCGGGGAGGTGGAGGCCGGGCGGGAGACCCTGGAACTGCTGGGTGACGGGCTGCCCGCCGGTCCGCTGGTGGTGCTGGCGGTCGGTGGCGATCAGGAGGCGGTGCTGGAGGCCGTGGAGGAGGGGTTCGCGGCGGCCGACGGAGACCGGGTGGTGGTCGCCGTCTCGGCGGCCCGCGCCGAGGGCACAATCGCCGCGCTCGTCGAGCACGGCCCGGTCGGTGTCGGCTCCCCGGTCGGCCCCGCCGACCTGCGGACCGGGCTCGACCAGGCGGACCGGGCGCTCGCCTCGGCCTGGCGCCGCGGGGAACGGGTGATGCGCTTCGCCGACCTCGCGGGTCAGGGCCTGCTCTCGCTGCTTGACGCCGAGGCGACCTCGGCCTTCTCCACGGCGTTGCTCGCCCCGCTCCGCGAGTACGGCTCCCGCGCCGACCTGCTGGAGTCGCTCCGCGCCTACCTGGCCTGCAACGGGCACTGGGACGCGGCGGCGCAGCGGCTCGGCGTGCACCGGCACACCCTGCGCTACCGCATGCGGCGCGTCGCCGAGCTTCTCGGCCGCGACCTGGACGACCCGGCGGCCCGCGCCGAGCTGTGGGTCGCGCTGGCCGTGGCGGGCTGAGCGGCGGGGACACGCGGGAGCGGCCCTCCCCGGAGGCCGGGACCGCTCAGAGGGGGGACGGAGTCCGGGGGCGGGGCCTCTTGGCCAGGTAGCGGGAGACGGTGGCGTAGGTGACCGCGTCGTAGGTGCGGCTGTCGCGCAGGTGACCGGCGCGCTCCAGGCTGATGGCCCCCTGAGCGGCGGCCCAGAGGGCGTCGGCGATCTTCCTGGGCTGCGTCGGGACGATGTATCCCGCCGAGATGCAGTCGGCGATCACCCGGTCGAGGACGTTGAGCGCGGCCCGTGCCAGCGTCCGGGCCCGCTCGCTCGGTACGAAGCCGGGGATCGCCCGCTCGAACATGAGGGCGTAGTAACCCGGCTCGGACAGTGCGGCCTCCCGGTAGGCGGGGCCCAGCGCGGTGAGGTGCTCCAGGGCGTTCTTACGCGCCGGCACGGCCTCAAGCCGTCGGCGGAACCGCTCGAACCCCTCAAGGTAGAGCGCCTCGGCCAGCCCCTCCTTGCTGCCGAACATGGTGTAGATGACGGTCGTCGAACATCCGGCCTCGGCGGCGATGCGGCGCATCGACAGGCTCTCCGGCCCGCTGGTGACAAGGAGCTGGCTGGCCACGTCGAGCAGTCTGCCGCGAAGCTCGTCCTGGCCGGCCCGCTCGCCGAGTAGATAGGCACCCTGCAACCCGCGCGGCGGCGGAGAGGTCATGCGGCCACGCCCTTCCGTTCTGAGGGAGTTGCAATCGGTGACTTAGCCAGGGCGAAGATCCTTCAAACCGCCGCCATATAAGAAATATCCATAAAGTGTCCTGTTTTCGTTACAGCCCGACGGAGAATTATTTTTATGCGCAAAGGTGTGTTCGCGCAAGTGTCTTGTGCACATTGGAGTAACGCCGCCTTCTGACCTGTGACGTACCGTCTGAGCCATGGACGTGCGCCCCTTCTGGCTCGCCGGTCGTCCCGCCACCGGGGACGCCGAGCTCACCGTGATCAACTCGCATGACGGCCGTGTCGTCGGCGTCTGCTCCGTGCCGACCGCCGACCAGGTCGAGCAGGCCGTCGCCGCCGCCACGGCCGTACGCGCACGGGCCGCCGCGCTCCCCCTTCACACGCGGGCCGACGCCCTCTCCCACGTCTCGCGCCGTCTGGCCGAGCGGTCCGAGGAGATCGCCCAGCTGATCATGGAGGAGAACGGCAAGCCGATCTTCTGGGCCCGAGGCGAGGTCAACCGGGCGATCTCCACCTTCCGGTTCGCCGCCGAGGAGGTCCGCCGCCTCGGCGGCGAGACCATGCGCCTGGACACCGAGGCCGCCTCCGCCGGCCGCCTGGCCTACATCTCGCGCGTCCCGCACGGCCCGATCCTGGCGATCACGCCGTTCAACTTCCCGCTCAACCTGGTGGCCCACAAGGTCGCGCCGGCCATCGCGGTCGGTGCCCCGGTCATCGTCAAGCCCGCCCCGGCGACGCCGCTCTGCTCCCTGGTGCTGGGCGAGATCCTGGCCGAGACCGATCTGCCCGAGGGCATGTTCTCCGTGCTGCCGGTGCCCAACGACCGTGCCGCCGCCCTGGTGGAGGACCCGCGCCTGCCCGTCGTCTCCTTCACCGGCTCAGGTCCGGTGGGTTACGCGATCATGGATCAGGTGCCGCGCAAGCACGTCACCCTGGAGCTCGGCGGCAACGCCGCCGCGGTCGTGCTCGCCGACGCCGACCTCGACTGGGCCGCGTCGAGGGTGGCGCTGTTCTCCAACTACCAGGCCGGGCAGAGCTGCATCGCGGTCCAGCGGGTGATCGTTGAGGAGTCGGTGCGCGAGGACTTCCTGGCCAGGCTGGTCCCGGCCGTCGAGGCGCTGGTCACCGGGGACCCCGCCGACGACAGGACCCAGGTCGGGCCGCTCGTCTCGGCCGAGGCCGCCGAGCGCGTCGAGCGGTGGGTCAAGGAGGCCGTCGCGGCCGGCGCCCGGCTGCTGACCGGAGGCACCCGCGACGGCGCCACCGTCGCCCCCACCGTGCTCGCCGACGTCCCGCACGATGCCAGGGTCTCCCGCGAGGAGGTCTTCGGCCCCGTGATGGTCGTCCAGTCGGTCTCCGGGGTGGACGCGGCCTTCGCCGCGGTCAACGACTCCGCGTACGGCCTGCAGGCCGGGGTCTTCACCCGGAACCTGGACGTCGCGTTCCGGGCGAACCGGGAACTTGAGGTCGGCGGCGTGGTCATCGGAGACGTCCCGTCCTACCGCGCGGACCAGATGCCCT
The DNA here is from genome assembly GCF_053601935.1 of Streptosporangium sp. NPDC004631. Taxonomy (NCBI): domain Bacteria; kingdom Bacillati; phylum Actinomycetota; class Actinomycetes; order Streptosporangiales; family Streptosporangiaceae; genus Streptosporangium; species Streptosporangium sp. NPDC004631. The sequence continues at coordinate 18,156 of NZ_JBSGCR010000019.1, forward strand.
ACGGCGGTGTCAAGGACTCCGGTGTCGGCCGCGAGGGCATCCGCTCCGCCATGGCCGACTTCACCTACGAGAAGGTCATGGTTCTCACCGGGCTGACCCTGTAACCGGGCTGACCCTGTAAGCGGCGTGGCCGCCTCTCGGAGCGGTGTCGCGACCGGCGCCGCGGAGGCATCCGGAAGGCCGGGTACGGCCCGCACTCCGCAACCCCGGGGTGGGGGCCGTACCGGGCTTTGCCGGGGTCAGGAGTTCTGGGCCACCGTGTAGAGCTGCCGGGCGGTCTCGCCGAAGTAGGGCCCGTACATGGTGCCGCGGTCGTCGCTGTACTTGAAGCTGCTCACCGAGGTGACCGTGCCGCGCCCGGTGGCGGGGTTGAAGCCGCTCAGCCAGGGACCGCCGCTGGCCCCGGCGGTCATGTCGCAGCGCAGCCCCTGGTCGCCGGTCTGGCCGTGCGGGTCGTCACGGACCGGGCCCGCGCAGTAGACCAGGTGCTCGCCGTCGTAGGGCGTGTCGGCGGGAAAGCCGAACCCGTGGGTCTGGCGCCCCCTGGGGGTGCCGAAGGCGATGTCCTGGGCGCCGGCGACGTCACCGAGATGCCTGCCGTCACGTCGGCCGACCGCCACCATGCCGACGTCGTGGCTGTCGTCGCCGTCACGCGCCCACGGACCCGCGACGAACATCCGGCGGGCGGTGAACTGCCCGTACGGCCTGCGCCCCCGGTCGTAGCCGGGAATGAACACCCAGTTGTCGGCCCACGCGCCGCCGCCGTTCTTGACGCAGTGCCCGGCGGTCACCACGAGGTCCCGGTTGGCGCTCCTGACCGAGCTCGCCGAGCACACGAAGTCGACGCCGTCGATGGTCAGGAAGACCCGCCCCGTGGTGCGGGTCACCCATCCGCCGGTGTTCCACTGGGCCCCGCCGGTCCGGCCGTGCCGGAGATGGACGGGGACGGGGACGGAGGTCGTGCTCAGCGCCCCGGTCACCGTGCCGAGCAGGCCGATCGGGGCGGCGGCGGCCATCCGGCGCGGGGTCCAGTAGTCGAGCACCCGGCGCTGGGCGGCGACGCCGCGGGCGGCCAGGTGCCCGACGACGTCCGCGGTCTCCGAGGCCGCCACCGCCCCTTCGGCGGCCGGCCGGCCGGGCTGGGCCGACTGGACCACGGCGCTCGCGACCCGCTGCCCGTGCTCCGTGACCGCCGCGCCGGTCAGGGAGGTGCCCGTCAGCCCGGTGACGAGCGCGGCGCCCGCAAGCAGGGGGAGGCTCGAAGTCATGAGACCCGATTTTGCACTACGACATGTGTTCTTGTGACTACTTTCGGTAAATCTCGGCGGCTGCCCCGCCCCGGGGCCGTCCATGACCGGCCGGTGCGGCGCCACCGAAACACGGGCCGCACCTCCGGGCCCGCGTACCGGCGCGGCGCGGTTCGGCCGCGCGCGACGTCTCTCCCCGTCTCTCCTCGCGGGTTCCCCGCACCGCGAATTCCACGACCGGCTCGACAGGGAGACGTCAGCCGGGAGAATGGGACGGTGCAGCCAGACACCACGCGCTCCGTCGTCCTGCTCGGCTCGACCGGTTCCATCGGGACCCAGTCCCTCGACGTCGTCGCCCGCAACCCGGGCCGGTTCCGGGTGGCCGCCCTCGCCGCGGGAGGCGGCCGGATCGACCTGCTGGCCCGCCAGGCGGCCGAGTTCCGGCCCGACGCGGTGGCGGTCGCCGACGCCTCGGCCGCGCCCGCGCTGCGAGAGGCCCTGGCCGCCCACGGGGTGAGCACCGCGGTGCTCGCCGGGCCCGAGGGGGTCGCGGAGGCCGCGGCGTGGCCGTCCGACACGGTTCTCAACGGCATCACCGGAGCGCTGGGGCTGACGTCGACACTGGCCGCGCTGGAGGCGGGCCGGACGTTGGCCCTGGCCAACAAGGAGTCGCTGATCATCGGCGGCCCGCTGGTGAAGCGCCTGGCCAAGCCGGGACGGCTGATCCCGGTCGACTCCGAGCACGCCGCGCTGGCCCAGTGCCTCTGGGCCGCCGGTCCCACCGGCGCGGACGCGCGGGCCGTACACCGGCTGATCGTCACCGCCAGCGGCGGTCCCTTCCGCGGCAGGCGCCGCGCGGAGCTGGGGGCGGTGACGCCGGAACAGGCACTGGCCCATCCGACCTGGTCGATGGGGCCGGTCATCACGGTGAACTCCGCCACGCTCGTCAACAAGGGCCTGGAGGTCATCGAGGCCCACCTGCTCTTCGACATCGGCTTCGACCGGATCGACGTCGTGGTCCACCCGCAGTCGGTCGTCCACTCGATGGTGGAGTTCGTGGACGGCTCGGTCGTCGCCCAGGCCAGTCCGCCCGACATGCGGCTACCCATCGCCCTCGCCCTCGGCTGGCCGGAGCGGGTCCCCGGCGCGGCCCCCGCCGTCGACTGGACCAGGGCCCACACCTGGACCTTCGAGCCGCTCGACGACGAGGCGTTCCCCGCCGTCGCGCTGGCCCGTCACGTCGGCTCGGCCGGGGGCACGGCCCCGGCCGTCTACAACGCGGCCAACGAGGTCTGCGTCGACGCCTTCCTGGCGGGGCGGCTGCCGTTCCCCGGCATCGTCGACACCGTGGCCTCGGTGGTCTCCGAGCACACCGTCACCGGAGCCGACACGGTCGCAGAGGTGCTCGACGCCGACGGGTGGGCCAGGATCCGGGCCCGGGAGCTCACCTCGACTGCCTAGACTGGGGACGTCACCGACTCTTCAAGGGCTGAAAATGACTTCTGTTGCTCTCGGCATCCCTTCGGTCAGAACGAAGCCGATCGCCGAGCGACGCACATCCCGTCAGATCATGGTCGGCTCCGTTCCCGTGGGCGGGGACGCGCCGGTGAGCGTGCAGTCGATGACCACCACGGTCACCGCCGACATCAACGCCACGCTCCAGCAGATCGCCGAGCTGACCGCCTCCGGCTGCCAGATCGTGCGGGTGGCGGTGCCGTCCCAGGATGACGCCGAGGCGCTGCCGATCATCGCCAGGAAGTCCCAGATCCCGGTGATCGCCGACATCCACTTCCAGCCGAAGTACGTCTTCGCCGCGATCGAGGCGGGGTGCGCGGCGGTCCGGGTCAACCCGGGAAACATCAAGAGATTCGATGACAAGGTCGGCGAGATCGCGCGGGCCGCCGCCGACCACGGGGTGCCTATCCGGATCGGCGTCAACGCGGGGTCGCTGGACCCCCGGCTGCTGGAGAAGTACGGCAGGGCCACGCCCGAGGCGCTGGTGGAGTCGGCGCTGTGGGAGTGCTCCCTGTTCGAGGAGCACGGCTTCCGGGACATCAAGATCTCGGTCAAGCACAACGACCCCGTGGTGATGGTGCGGGCCTACCGGCTGCTGGCCGCGCGGTGTGACTACCCGCTGCATCTGGGGGTGACCGAGGCGGGCCCGGCGTTCCAGGGCACGATCAAGTCGGCGGTGGCCTTCGGCGCGCTACTGTCGGAGGGCATCGGCGACACCATCCGGGTCTCGCTCTCCGCGCCTCCGGTGGAGGAGGTCAAGGTGGGCGCCGCGATCCTGGAGTCGCTGAACCTGCGCGAGCGCGGCCTGGAGATCGTCTCCTGCCCGTCGTGCGGCCGGGCCCAGGTCGACGTGTACACACTGGCCGAGCAGGTCCAGGCGGGGCTGACCGGGCTGAAGGTGCCGCTCAGGGTGGCCGTGATGGGGTGCGTCGTCAACGGTCCCGGGGAGGCGCGGGAGGCCGACCTGGGAGTCGCCTCGGGGAACGGCAAGGGGCAGATCTTCGTCAAGGGCGAGGTCATCAAGACCGTGCCGGAGTCACAGATCGTGGAGACCCTCATCGAGGAGGCGCTCCGGCTCGCCGAGGAGATGGGTGTGCGGGTCGACCTCGACGAGGACGCCCCCGGCCCCGAGGTCGTCGTCCGCTAGGGCTGCGGCCCCGGGAGCTTCGGGCCGTTCGCCCCGGTGGTCGCGGTGGCGGCGTGTGATCGCCGCCCCGGCCTTCGCCGGGAAGCACCGGATGCGACGGGTGCACGCCTTGGCGAATTCGTTACACATGGCAATCCCTTGACTACAGAATGGTAAGCATCTGGCCGGGTCGCCGGTGACGCTGCCGTCTCCTGGGAGAACATCGCCTCTGCCGTAAAAGTAGGGGGGCTCTGTGAAAAGGGTTGTCGGGGTCGTCGTGGGCATCGGGATGCTGATCGTCACCGTCGGGGTGCCGCCGGGAGCGGCGGCGCAGCGGCGGGACGGGCTGGTCTGGGGGGCCTGTGACGAGCCGGGAGGGGACGCGCTGCTCGGGGATGTGCTGCCCGGGTCCGCCGAGCCGGAGGGCGTCACGGTGGAGTGCGCCTCGCTGAGGGTGCCGCTCGACTACGGCGACCCCTACCGGACCATCGGCCTGGCCCTGAACCGGATCAGGGGGAAGGCGTCGCGGGACCACAACCACCTGGGCGTGCTGCTGGTCAACCCCGGAGGCCCGGGGGCGTCCGGCCTGGAGCTGGCCAAGCAGGTCGCCGCGGAGCTCCCCGCCGGTCTGGCCGACCGGTTCGACGTGGTCGGCTTCGACCCCCGGGGGGTGGGCAGGAGCGAGCCGGCGCTCCGGTGCGTGGACCCGGACAGGTACTACGCCCCGCCCCGCCCCGACAACGTGCCGGAGAACGCCCGCGAGGAGGCCGTACTGCTTGGCCGGGCACGCCAGTACGCCGGCGCCTGCGAGAACCGGTGGAGCTGGATGCTGCCGCATCTGAGCACCGAGAACTCCGCCCGGGACATGGACGCGATCCGGGCGGCGCTGGGAGAGTCCAAGATCAGCTATCTGGGGTACTCCTACGGGACCTACCTCGGCGCGGTCTACGCGACCCTCTTCCCCGACCGGGTCAGGCGGCTGGTCCTGGACAGCGTGGTGGACCCCGGCGGCGTCTGGTACGGCGCCAACCTCGCTCAGGACGTCGCCTTCAACCGGCGTCACCAGGACTTCCTGAGGTGGACGGCCCGCCACAACGACGCCTACCGGCTCGGCGGGACCGGCAAGGCGGTGTCCTTCGCGTGGTACGCCATGCGGGAACGGCTGCGCACCCGGCCCGCCGGCGGGATGGTCGGCCCGAGCGAGCTCGACGACATCTACACCGTCGGCGGTTACTCCGATGTGGTCTGGCCGCAGCTGGCCAAGGTCTTCTCCGCCTACGTCAAGAAGGGCGACACGGCCCCGCTGCTCGCCGCCTACCGCAGGTACGCCCAGAACGACGCCGAGGACGAGAACGGCTACGCCGTCTATCTGGGGGTGCAGTGCCACGACGTCGCCTGGCCGCGTGACTGGACCAGGTGGCGGGCCGACATGGCCAGGCTGCACACCAAGGCCCCCTTTCTCACCTGGCCGAACGCCTGGTACAACGCGCCGTGCGCGTTCTGGCCCGAGCGGGGCGGGACCCCGGTGAGGCTCCAGGACAGCCGGAGACTGCCGCCGATCATGATCATTCAGTCCGAGCGCGACGCGGCCACGCCGTACGCCGGGGCGCTGAGGATGCGCGAGCTGTTCGACGGTGCCCGGCTGCTCACCGTGGCCGGGGGAAACCACGGCATCGCGCTCGGCGGGAACCGCTGCGTGGACCGGCAGCTGGCCGCCTACCTCAGAGACGGCACCCCGCCCGGCCCGGCGGCCCGGACCCCGGCTGCCCGAAACGGCCACGCCGTTCCGGACGCCCACTGCGCGGGCGCCCCCGAGCCGATGCCCGCGGCTCGCACGGGATCGAGGGCTCACCAGGGTAGATGAGAGCCTCTGTGTTGGTTCCTGCCAAAATCGTGGGGGTCGCGTAGGCTGAGCGCGTGATGCTGCGCACAATGGCGTCGCGTGTGCTCGACGACAACGACCGTGACGAGGTGCTGGCGCTCCTGGACGCCGACCCCGTCCCCAACGTCTTCGTCGCCTCCAGGGTCCGTGCCGTCGGACTCAGTCCGGCCAGGCTCGGCGGTCAGATGTGGGGGTTCGGCCCGCGCGGCGGACTGAGCTCTCTGTGCTACTCCGGGGCCAACCTGGTCCCGGTGAACGCCGGCCCCGACGCCGTGCACGCCTTCGCCGAGCGAGCCCGCAAGCAGGGCCGCCGCTGCTCCTCCATCGTCGGCCCCTCGGACGCCGTCGAACTTCTCTGGGAACGTTTGAGGCCCTACTGGGGTGCCGCCCGCGCGATCCGCTGGACCCAGCCGCTGATGGAGGCCACCCGGCCGTCCCCCGTCCCGGCCGACCCGCTGGTCAGGCGGGTCAGGCCGGAGGAGTTCGAGATCCTGCTCCCCGCCTGCGTGGCGATGTTCACCGAGGAGGTGGGCGTCTCCCCGGAGGCCGGGGACGGCGGTGCCCTCTACCGGTCCAGGGTCGCCGAGCTGATCCGGATCGGCAGGTCCTACGCGCGGATCGACAACGGCAGGGTCGTCTTCAAGGCCGAGATCGGCGCGGTGACACCGTACGCCTGCCAGGTCCAGGGGGTCTGGGTCCACCCCGACCTGCGCGGCCGGGGCCACGCGGTGGCCGGAATGGCCTCGGTGGTCAAGCACGCGCTCGACTGCTTCGCGCCGGTGGTCTCGCTGTACGTCAACGACTACAACGCGCCGGCTCGGGCCGCCTACCGCAGGGCGGGCTTCAAGGAGGTCGGCACCTTCATGTCGGTGCTCTTCTGAGCCGGTCCGCTCCTGCGACACCGGTGGTGGAGACGGTGGGACGTGCCGGGGCGGTGGCCGCCGGGCTTACGGGGCCTCGCGTCGGACCGGGCGACCGGTTCACCTCGCAGTGGCCGCCGGGCTTACAGGAGGGGCCGCACCAGCCGGGCCACCAGACGTTCCAGCTCGGCCTCCGGGTCGGCGGTGAGGCCGGCGTGGACCGGCCCGGTCTGCACGATCGTGCTGCGCGGGGCGGTCAGCCAGCGGAACCGGCCGCCGAGCGGCTCCCGGGTCAGCGGTCCCTCCTCACCGGCGCAGGAGCGCCGATAGGCGTCCAGCGCGTGCCGTACGCCGTCGACGTCCGCGTGCGCGTCGAGGGCGCGCAGCCGTGGTTCGTCCAGTTCCACCCGGGCGCACAGGTAGGCGCGCGGCTGGCAGTAGAGCAGCACGCCCGCGTTGATCGACTCGCCACGCTCCACCCGGGGGATCACCCGGATCACGGCGTACTCGTAGACGTCTCTCACCGGTCGTCCCTCCAGAACGCGCCCACCGAGCCGGTCCTCGTCTCCCGCCTCGGCGCGTCCGACGGCTCGGGCAGCCAGGTGCGCGGGGCCTGGGCCCTGGTCAGCAGGTGCTCGACATACGCCTGCCGTACGGCCTCCGCCCCGTCGAACCCGGGCTCGTCCTCCAGCCACTCGTCGGGAACCTCGTCCACCACCCCGTCGAGGAAGTCCCGGGTGATCTTCTCGCTGAACTCGGCGTCCGCCTCCGCCATCCGGGTGGCGAAGGGGGCCAGCACGTGGTCGCCCGCGTCGAAATCGCGCCGAGGGGCGGCGGTGGGCCAGTTGTGGTGGAACCACAGGGCGGCGCCGTGGTCGATCAGCCAGGGGTCGCCGTGCCAGAGGAGCAGGTTCGGGTTGCGCCAGCTCCGGTCCACGTTGTGGATCAGGGCGTCGAACCAGAGCAGCCGGGAGGCGAAACCGGGGTCCGGCGGCCAGGTGAGCGGGTCGAAGCCGAGTGCGGCGGGCAGGAAGTCGACCGCCAGGTTGAGGCCGGCGCTGGCCTTGAGCAGGTCCTGTATCTCCTCGTCGGGTTCCCGGGCCCCGAGCTGGGGATCGATGTCGATCACCTTCAGCTCCGGGGTGCGGAACCCCAGCCGCCTGGCCAGTTCGGCGGAGATCACCTCCGCGACGAGCACCCGGCGCCCCTGTCCGGCCCCCCGGAACTTCACCACATAGGTGCCGAGGTCATCGGCCTCGACCACCCCGGGCAGCGATCCGCCCTCCCGCAGGGGCGTCACGTAGCGGACGGCCGTGATCTGTTCCAGCACCCTGTCAGGGTATCGGTTCGCGCCTTTCGCCGAGCGGTGACGGAGTTCGCGCACCGGGCCGGTGACGGGGGAGTGCGCCCGGTGTCCTCATGGGTTTCCTCACCCGGTGGGGACCTCGTTATAGTCGGGTGGCATGTCGCGACCGGCTCCCCTCCGGCCCGAGGACCCTCTGAGGCTGGGTCCTTACCGGCTGGCCGGTCGTCTCGGCCAGGGGGGTCAGGGGGTCGTCTTCCTCGCCGAGTCCGCCGACCACCCCCGCGTCGCGGTGAAGCTGCTGCACGCCAGGCTGCTGGACGACGAGAAGGTCCGCCGCCGCTTCATCGGGGAGATCGAGGCCGTCCGGCGGGTCGCCCCGTTCTGCACGGCCCAGGTGCTCGACGCCGACCTCGACGGCGCCCGCCCCTACATCGTGAGCGAGTTCGTCGACGGCGTCTCGCTCCAGGAGCACGTCGTGGCGGAGGGGCCCCGCGCCGACGGCTCGCTCGACCGGGTCGCGGTCGGCACCGCCACCGCGCTGGCCGCCATCCACCGGGCCGGGGTGGTTCACCGTGACTTCAAGCCGGGCAACGTCCTGCTCGGCATGGACGGGCCGCGAGTGATCGACTTCGGCATCTCCCGCATGATGGACGCCGCGACCACCACCGGCAAGATCCCGTTCGGCACCCCGGCCTACATGTCCCCCGAGCAGATCAAGGGGGAGCCGGCCGGGCCTCCGGCCGACATGTTCAGCTGGGCGCTCACCGTGGCCTTCACCGCCACCGGCCGCCACGCCTTCTCCGCCGACTCCTACCACGCCGTGCTGGCCAGGATCCTGTACGGCAAGCCCGACCTGGGCCTGCTGGCCGGCCCGCTCCGGGAGATCGTGGTGGCCTGCATGGCCGTCGATCCGGCCGCCCGGCCCGTCGCCGAGGAGGTGCTGCACCGGCTGTACGGCCGGACGGCCGCGGTGTCCCGGCCGGACGGCACGGCCACGGCCGGTGTGACGACCGCGGAGTTACCGGTGGTGGACCTGTCGACGACGGAGTTTCCCGCGGTGGGGTTTCCGTCGGCGGAGTCGCCGGCGACGGCCCCCCGCCCGGGACGCCGGTGGTTTCCGGGGACGGCTCGGACACACCGGCGGCGTCCGGAGGCGGCCCGGTGGTCTCCGGAGGCGGCGGGGGCGGACGGCAGGTGGTTTCCGGAGGCGGGGGTGTGGCGCCGGTGGTTTCCCGCGATGACGGCGGGCGTGGTGCTGGTGGCCGTCGTGGCCGGGACGATCGCCTTCCTGTCCCGTGACGACCTCCCCGCCGAGGGACCCTACCCGGGCACCTGGACCGGCGTCGCCGACTACACCGGCGCCGAACGGATCTTCCCGGTGGAGGTCAGGTTCGCCGCCGGGGGCGGCGGAGGCGTCATGAGGTGGGGGGCCGACCTGCACTGCGACGCCCGGCTCACCGCGACAGGACCCGGCCTCGCCTACCGGCTGGACCGAATCCAGGGCAGGCAGTGCTATCCGGGCACGGTGCTGTTCTCCCGGCGGACCGCCGACAGGCTGGCCTTCGAGGTGACCAGATCGGGGGAGAGAACCCCCCGCTACTCAGGCGAGGTCACCAGGTCCCGCTGAGCGGGTCCACGAGACGCCGGCGGCGGTGGGCCGCAGGTGTCCGGCCGGGGTGGTTCCGGCGGATGGTGCCGGGTCAGCCGGAGGAGTCCCACAGGGCGAAGGCGGCGGCGAGCAGGGGCTCCCGGACGGTCGTCTCGGGCAGGTCGACCGTCTTTACCACGCTGTACTGCAGTGACCCCAGGAGCGTCCAGGCGCGTACCCGCCTGGCGGGGGCCGGGTCCGGTCCGGCCAGCCGGGTGTAGATCTCGTCCCGGAAGGCGCGGATGGCCTCGCCGGGGGAGCCGGGCGGCGCGTCGTCGGCGCAGCTGATGTCCTCCATGATCAACCCGATGATCGTCCGGTGCCGGACCATGAAGGTCACCAGCGCTCCGATGAACGCGCGCTCGTCGCCGGCGTCGGTCTGGAACAGGGCCACGATGTCCTCGGCCGCGGGGGCGATCAGCTCGGTCGCGAGCCGGTCCTTGGGGTGGAAGTGGTAGGCGACGGCGGTCTTCGTCAGCCCGACGGCCGAGGCGATGTCGGCCAGCGAGGTCGCGGCGTAGCCATGCTCGGCGAACAGCTGACGGGCGGCGTCGAGAATCCGGCTGCGCGTGTCGTCGCCGTGCTCAAGTGTGTTCATCATCTCATTTCCACGCGCTTCACGGAATTTCTTGATATTCGCCCTTACGCTCTCATAGTACGTTTTGTACGCCCGTACAGGACGGTAGTTCAGCTGCATTTCGGCTTGTGAGCAGGGTGGTCACCGATGTCGGGTTTGCTGGGACGACTGGGAGGGTGGTGCGCGCGGCACGGCAGGGCCGTGCTGGCGCTCTGGGTGATCGCGGCGGTGCTGCTGACCGCGGGCTCCATCCTGTTCCCCGGTCCGGTGAACAGCAACGCGGCCATCCCCGGCACCGACGCGCAGCGGGCCCACGACCTGATGCGTGACGGGTTCGGCCCCGGCTACGACGCGGGCGGCACGGTCCAGATCGTGCTCCACTCCCCGGACGGTCCCCTCACCTCCCCGCCGCGGACGCGCGCGGTGCAGTCGGCGATGGAGCGGATCCGTGAGGTCCCGCACGTGGTGGCGGTGGATACGCCCTACCGCCCCGGGGGCCTGGCGCCGGACACCCGGACCGGCCTGATCACGATCAGGCTGAAGGGCCACGACAACAGCAAACTGGCCGAGACCACCGAACGGCTCTCCGCCGCGGCCGAGCCCGTGCGCGCGCTCGGCGTGGAGGCGGTGGCCGCCGACGCGTCCACCCCGGCGGACAAGGAGATCAAGACCGGGACCAGCGAGATCATCGGCGTGGTCTGCGCGCTGCTGGTGCTGCTGTTCGCGTTCGGCACCCTGGTCGCCGCGATGGTTCCGATCTTCGCGGCACTGGTCAGCATCGCGACGGGGCTGGGGGTGATCAGCCTGCTCGGCCATGTCGTGGACGTGCCCAAACAGGCGTCGATCATGGCGACGATGATCGGTCTCGGTGTCGGCATCGACTACGCGCTCTTCCTGCTCAGCAGGCATCGCAAGCTGCTGGCCGACGGGGTGCCGGTGCGGGACGCGGTGCCCCGGGTCGTCGCCGGCTCGGGCGGTGCGGTGGTGTTCGCCGGCGGCACGGTGATCATCGCGCTCAGCGCGCTGATGCTCGGCGGCTTCCCGATGCTCCAGACGCTCGGCTGGATCACCGGCATCTCGGTGGTCTGCGCGGTGATCACCTCGATCACCCTGGTCCCCGCGCTGCTCGGCATGCTCGGGCACCGGATCAACGCGCTGCGCCTGCCCTTCATGGGCCGCCGCCGACGCGGCGACGGACCCTCCGGATGGAGCGCCCTGGGTACCTGGGTGGCGAAGCGGCCCTGGAGCGTGCTCGCGCTGAGCATCGCGATCCTCGGGGCGCTGGCCGCGCCCGCCCTCGGGCTCAAGCTCGGCTCGCTCGACGACGGCTACGGCGACCGGGACACCGCGGCCCGCCGCTCCTACGAGCTGATCCGTACCGGGTTCGGTCCCGGCGCGAACGGGCCGTTGATCGTGGTGGCCGCCCTCGACGAGAAGGTCGCCGGGGGCGGGTCCGTGCCCGCCGTGCTGCGGTCGCTGAAGGAGAGGGTGGGCGCGGTCGACGGCGTGGTCCACGCCGGTGACCCGGTGCTCAACGCCGACGGCACCGCCGCGCTGCTCCAGGCCGTTCCGGAGTACGCGCCCAGCGATCCGGAGGCGATCGAGGTGGTCCGGGCCGTACGCGGGGTCCGGGTCGAGGGGGCGCGGGTGCACGTGGGCGGCGAGGTCGCCGCCCTGGCGGACGCGAGCACCAGGATCGCCGAGCGCACCCCGCTGGTCGTCGGCGTGGTGGTGCTGCTCAGCGCCCTCCTGCTGCTCCTGGCGTTCCGGTCGCCGGTGGTCGCGATCAAGGCCGCGCTGATGAACCTGGTCTCACTCGGCACCGCCTTCGGGGCGCTCTCGCTGGTCTTCTCCCTCGGCCTGGGCACCCGCCTGGTCGGCATGGACCCGCCGGTCGGCGTGGACGCCCTCCTCTTCTCGGTGCCGATCGACAGCTACATCCCGCTGATGCTGTTCGCGGTGCTGTTCGGCCTGTCGATGGACTACGAGGTCTTCCTGCTCACCGCGGTACGGCAGGCGTATCTCCGGCACGGGGACAACCGCAGGGCGGTGGCGGAGGGCCTTGGGTCGACCGGCCGGGTCATCACCTCCGCGGCACTGATCATGGTCGCCGTCTTCGTCGCCTTCATCGCCTACCCCGACCCGATGGTCAAGATCTTCGGCGTCGGCCTGGCCGTGGCCGTGGCCGTGGACGCCACCGTGATCCGCGGCCTCCTGGTGCCCGCGACCATGGTCCTGCTCGGCAGGTTCAACTGGTGGTGTCCCGCGTGGCTGGAGCGGATCCTGCCCGACCTCTCCATCGAGGGACACGACGAGGAGTCCTCCACCGAGAGGCCAGGTCAGGAACTCGCCGACGCCACGCGGGCCTGACCCCCGCCCACCCCGCGTCCGGGCGCGATCCAGTGCCTGCGGCGATGGCGATCTCGCCGGTGGCGGGGGGTGACGTCGCCGGGCGGCCGACGGCCCGTGGACCTCCCAGTCGCTTCCAAGTCCTCCCCAAGTCGGCTGAGCCATGCTCACCTCCGGGAAGCACGTTTTTGGGGAGAGTAAGCGAATGTTGGGAAGACTCAGCGCCGTGGCGGGGCTGGTGCTGGCCGGTGTGCTGGCCCTGCCGGGTACCGCCCTGGCGAAGCCGAAGGACCTTGACGTCCCGGTGGGAACGTGGCTGGCGGCCAGAACGCATCCGGCCGTGCAGCTGACCTCGGTGTCCTACACGGCCGATGTGGCCGTGCCGACCCCGGTGGCGAACCTGGACGCGATCAAGTCACTGACCCAGCGGGGCATCGCCGCCGTTCAGTCAGGCAAGATCTCCTCCGATGAGAACAGCATCTACAAGTGGGTCGTCCAGCAGATGGCCAAGGAGCCCGGACGCTACTTCTCGCCGGGCGCGCCGGAGCGGGTCGTGGAGGCGACGGCCGGCGGGCTCTGCACCGGGTGGTGGGTGACGCCGGACGGCTACATGGTGACCGCGGCCCACTGCGTCGGCCAGGAGGAGACCGAGCTGGCGCGGACCTTCGCGGCGCAGGCGCTCACCGAGGTCAACGAGAAGGACGCCGCGGACCTGGTCGCAGACCTGGGTGACATCGCCTCCGACGACGAGATCGTCCGGACGGCCGCCAAGATCTTCCAGGTCTGGAACGCGGACAACATCAAGATCCGTAACGTCAAGAGCTCGCTCTCGCTGCTGCAGAGCCTGCCCGGCGGCGGGGTGGACAAGACCGCCAAGGCGGTGCCGATCGAGCTGGTCGCCAAGGGCACGGTCTACCCGGGCAAGGACGTCGCGATCCTCAAGGCCAACGGGCAGAGCAACCTGCCGACCGTGCCGCTGGGCCAGGACTCCGATGTGCGGGTGGGCGACACCCTCTACATCAGCGGGTTCCCCGGAACGGTGACGCAGACCTCGCTGTTCAACCTGGAGTCCAAGCTGGACCCGGCCTTCACCGAGGGGCCCTACAACGCCGGCCGCCAGACTCCGGAGGGCGTGCCGTACATCCAGACCCAGGCCCCGTCCTATCCGGGGAACTCGGGCGGTCCGGTGTTCAGCAAGGACGGCAACGTCATCGGCATCCTGGTCGGCGGACTGATCCAGCAGGACGGTGGTTCCACCGAGGGCGAGAGCTTCGTGCTGCCGGTCAGCATCGTCAGGGAGAAGCTGAACGAGAAGAACATCACATCGGCCGAGTCGGTGACGACGAAGATCTACAACGAGGCGCTCGACCTCTTCTTCGCCAACCACTACTCCGAGGCGCTGCCCAAGTTCCGTGAGGTACAGGCGCTCCATCCGAACCACCCGTACGTCGCCAAGTACATCACCGACTCCCAGCAGGCCGTCACCGCGGGCAAGGACGAGAGCTCGTCGCCGGTCCTGCCGTGGCTGCTCTGGGGCGGCGGCGGCCTGGTCGCCCTGTTCGTGGTCGGCGCCCTGGCCGCCGTGGTCAGGGGCAGGAGCCGGTCGAAGGTCCCGCCGTCCTCCTTCCCGCCCGCGCCCTACGGCGCGCAGCCCGTCTATCCGCCGCAGGGACAGGGCCGGCAGTACGGTCAGGGACAGCCCGGCCAACTCGGCCAGCCCGGTCAGCCGTACGGCGTGTCGCAGCACTACCGGCAGCGGCCGCCGTATCCGCTCCCGGCCGCCCCCGAGGACAGGGGAGCCGTCCCCCCGCAGCCGCCCTACGGCGCCCCGCACCAGCAGCCGCCGTCACAGCCGCCGCCGTATCCACCGGCGCAGCCACAGCCCGGCCCCGGGGCGAACACCCGGATCGCCGGACTTGAGGCGGAGCTGGAGCAGTTACGCCGCACGATGGGGCATCGCCCGCCGGACCAGGGCCGGTGACCGGTGACCGGTGGGATGGCGATGCCTCCCGGCCGGGGGACATCACGTCCCCGGCCGGGAGGCATCGCCGTTCTCAGGCCGGTACGCCCGCCCGGCGGCGGCCCCGGTAGCCGCTGTGGACCAGGACGTCGCCGTACTCCCCGGTGGGGGACGCGAGCGGGACGGCCGGGGGAGCGGGAACGGTGAGGGCGGCCGGTGTGCTCCGGGGGGCGGGAACGGCCGGCGTCGACGGCATGGTCGTGCTCACCACGGGCTCGGCCCGGCGGTGACGCCGGCCACGTAGGGGAGCGTCCTGGACAAATGTGGAGGACTCAACCACAGGGCGCTCGTGAAGGCGGCGCCTGCCCTGGTAAGGCAGGCGAGAGCCGTCGTGGCGCCGATCGCCGGGCACGGGTCGCCCGGCGTGGCGCCGGCCACGCGGCATGGTCTGCTCGCCGTACGGCACGGGGTGACCGGCGTGGACGAGCCCGCTCTGACGGGACTCCTCGACGTGGGAGAGCGGGGACGTGACCGAGGGGAACCCGGTCGTCGTGGTCGGTGGAAGCGTGGTCTCGGAGACGGCCCGCGGGGAGGCCCGGCGCTCCTCGGCGAGGACGGGCACGTTCTTGACGATCCGGCGGCGCCCTGGGGTCCGGCGGGGCGGGCGGGTGACCGCGCGGCCCTGACCGGCGAACGCGGGCCGTGTCCTCGACTGCCTGACCTTGGCGTGGGCGATGATCGCGGCCGCGGCGAGCAGGACCGGCGCGAGGATGGCGGGGGTGGCCAGCTGTGAGATGTCGAGGGGAAGGTCGTGGCGGACGGCGACCGGGGCGGGAGCGGCGATCGCGTTGGTGTCCGCGGTGGCGGGTTTGGAGTGCTTGCCGGTACGGCCGGCGGCACTCTGGGACGGGGCGGGGGTCTTGACGGTCTTTGGAGCGTTCTTCTGCCCGGTCCGGCTGTTCTTCCCCACCTCCGAGGGCGCCCTGTCCGGTGTGGAGGACGTGACGGGGGAGTCGACGGCGGGCTTGGCGTGCCGGGCGGCGGCCTTGGCCTGGGCGGTGCTCGCGGGCAGGACGGTCTCTCGCACGGGTACGGACACCATCGACAGCAGGCTGGGGCCGAGGCCGAGCGTCATCGGGGTGTCCACGGGGGCGTCGGCGGTGATGATCTCCCGCTGCTGCGCGGCCTCCTTCTCCAGCCGGGCCTTGATCCTCTCGGGGTAGCCGTATCCGACGACTTTGGCGGTGTCGCGCTTCTTGCGCTTGGCGACCCCGCCGTCGATGTTCCCCTCGATCGTGTGGATCGTCCTGCCCTCGACCCTGGTCACGACCCCGATGTGGTCGATCTTCTTGAGCTGCCTCGACCCGCCCCAGTCGAAGAAGACGATGGCGCCGGGCTTGGGGGTGGTGCCCCAGGCGCCCTGCTGCTGGAACCATCGGGCGTGGTAGACGGTGTAGGCGAACTGGCCCATCCAGTCCTCGTAGCCGAGCTTCTTGGCCGCCCACGACAGATACATGTCGCACCAGGGCGCCGCACTGTAGTCCGCGTCGAACTCGACGTTGCTGCCGTACCAGTCACCGAACTTGGTGTAGCCGCCGCTCTTCTCGGAGTATCCGAGCTGGCTCTCCAGCAGTTCGATGAACTTCTGCATCTCAGGACTCATAGGGGGTTCTGCTCACCTCCCACGGTCGTGGAGACGTGATCGCGCCGCTCCCTCGACCGGGCCGCCGGAAGGCGGGAGTTGAGCGGTGACGCGGCCGGCGAGGATTGGCCGCAGGTATGGTCGGGACACGTGTGGCAGCACCATTGGGCAGTCGCCTTCCGTGACGAGTGAGGTTACCTGGGTAAAGGGTAAGTTACGGGAAGGTAAAGTGCACGCTAATGTGCTCTTAGCCACATAGATCACCCAAAACCTGACGTCAGCGCTGTTCTCCCTGCCTTTCGGCCTTAAACCCCCTTTTAGGGATGTTTGCCAACATTCATCCCGTGGAACCACAACAGACCTCAAACGGGACCCTCTGTCCCGCGCCCCTCGACACGGACACGTTCACTCACCCTCGGTGATCAACCGAGGAGGCCGGCCTGTCACCGGTGGCGGGTGCGGGGAAGGGGCCCCGGGTTCAGAAGAGGGTGTCCTTCGAGGTGTCGTCCGGGGTTTCGGCCGGGGTTTCGGCCGAGGGTGTCCCGCCGTCGGAGGGGGGTTCGGAGACCGAGGGGCCGGGGTCCGGGACCGGAGACGGCTCGCAGGAGGGGAGATCCAGCCGTACCTCGCGGGACCGCGCCTCACCCGAGGGGACGGTGGTGATCGTCACCGTCCGCCGGGCGTACTCCCCGCACCGGGGCGGCGCGGGGAACTCGCCGGTGACCTCTCGGGTGTACGTGGTCCGGCCGGACAGCTCCAGCACCTGGACGCCGCCGCTCGGCCCGGTCCCGCCGGTGCCGATCTTCTGGGTGAAGCCCACCCTCACGGTCACCGCCGAGGTGTCGGCGGTCCGCACCTGGAAGCGGACGGTGGTGCCGTCGAAGGAGGTGATGCCCACGCTCGGCGGTGCCGGGCACGGCTCGCCCCTGACCTCTGTCGTCCGGCTCCGCTCTCCGCCGGGGAACCGGGGGGAGGTGGAGGCCGTGACCCGCCGGTAGAGGGTCTGCCCGCAGGCCGGGGCGGTGAAGTCGTACGGCACGGCCTGGGAGTAGACGTCGGCCCCGGTGAGCGTGAAGGCGCGCGGGGGCGCCTCGGTCAGCCGGTCGCGGTCCCGGCCCTCGGCGAAGGCGACGGTCAGCACGACCTTCGCCCCGGTCGACGCGCGCAGGGCGATCACGGCCCCGTCCGCGTCCATCCCGGCGATCGTCAGGTTGGTGACCGCGTGCGCGGGAGCGGGGGGCGGCGTCCGCGGGGCGGTCGTGATCGGGGCCGGTGGCCGGGGAGAGTGTTCCGGAACGGCCCGGCCGGGCACGGAGGGGCGGCTCGGATCGGCGGTCTCCGCCGGCGGTGCCGTCCAGCCGACGGCGCTCTGTGGCGGCTTCGCCGGGACGACCGGCTCAGGCGGCGGGGATCCGCCCTCCGTCCCGGGCGGCGTGTCCTGGGCGGAGGGGGATCGCGGCGGAGGGGTGAAGATCGTGTCGGCGGAGAGCCGGTCGGTCGAACGGCCGGCGGCGACCAGTCCGACGGTGACCGCGACGGTGATCACGGCCACCGAGGCCAGGATCCGGGGGGTCAGCCGGGGACGCCGTACCCCGCCCACACGGCCGGCCACGCTCCTGGCGAGCGAGGTGCTCGCCCTCGGCGCGGGCCGGGCCAGCGGGAAGGCCAGCGCCAGCAGCGTCGCCAGCTCGGCCAGGTGCCGCCGCCCGCGCTGCTCCCACTCCGGCCCGTAGGCGGCCAGAGCCGCCGTCTCCAGCTCGGCGACGAACGCCCGCGCCGTCGCCGGCCGGTCCACCGGCCTCTTCGCCATGCCCCGGGCGATCAGCTCGCGCACCGAGCCCGGCACCGTGTCCAGCGGGATCGGCGCGGTCCGGTGCTGGTGCATCAGCGCGGCGTGATGGTCGGCCCGGTACGGCCTGCGCCCGGTGAGGCACTCGAAGAACACGCAGGTGGCCGCATAGACGTCGGTCGCCGGGCCGGCCGGGCGCCCGTCCCACTGCTCCGGGGCCATGTAGGAGGGGGTGCCGGCGGGCAGGTCCGGCTCCCCGGCGCGGGTGGCGACGCCGAAGTCCGTCAGCTTGCTGGTGCCGTCGGCCTGGATCAGCACGTTCTCCGGCTTGTAGTCGCGGTGCACGATCCCGGCGGAGTGCGCGAACGCCAGGCCGAGCAGGGAGCCCTTGAGCACCACCAGCGCGGCCTCGGGGCTGGTGGTGCCGTGCTCGGCGAGGATTCTCCTGAGGGCGACCCCGTCCACCAGCTCCATGACGATCGCGGCTTCGAGCACGTCCTCGTAGTACTCGTAGAACTGGACCACGTTCGGGTCGCACAGCTCCACCATGACGCGCGCCTCCTCGCGGAAGCGCAGCAGGAACCGGCGGTCGTCCCGCAGGTCCGCGTTCAGGTACTTGATGGCCACGTAGGCACCGGTGGCGGTGTAGGTGGCCAGCACCACCCGGCCGCCTCCCCCCGCGCCAAGCTCCCGAACCTCGCGGTATCCCGGAACCATTGAGTTCCCCCTCCGAGCGCCGTCGCTTGTTCGACGGTCTCACCCCCACTGTTGGTTGTCACGGTTGGCGAACTTTGCGGGCGGAGGTGAGCTCATTGCACTGAACGCCCCAACCGGTAATGTTTCGCCCGTGACTGTCCTGCTGCCTGGTGTTGCGCTTACCGACCACGTGTTCACCGTTCCCCTCGACCACGCCGACCCCGGCGGAGCGACGATCGAGATCTTCGCCCGAGAGGCGGTGGATCCGGCCAGGCGGGATCAGGACCTGCCGTGGCTGGTCTTCTTCCAGGGCGGTCCCGGCGGCAAGTCGCCGAGGCCGACGGCGGCCGACGGCTGGCTGGGCCACGCGCTGAAGACACACCGGGTGCTCCTGCTCGACCAGCGGGGGACCGGCCGCAGCACCCCGGTGACCGCCAAGACGGTGACCGGTACGGACGCCGAGCTGGCAGCCCGGCTCAGGCACTTCCGCGCCGACGCGATCGTGGCCGACGCCGAGCTGATCCGGCGTGAGCTCAACGCCGACCGGCCCTGGGAGACCCTCGGCCAGAGCTACGGCGGGTTCATCACGCTGACCTACCTCTCCCGGGCGCCCGAGGGGCTCAGGGCCTGCTACATCACCGGCGGCCTGCCGGGGATCGACGCGACCGCCGACGACGTCTACGCCCACACCTATCCCCGGGTCCGCGCCAAGGTGGACCGTTATTTCGCCCGCTATCCCGGGGATTCGGCCCGGCTGGACGAGATAGCCGCGCACCTGCGCGAGGAGGAGGTCCGGCTCCCGGACGGCGACGTGCTGACCGTGCGCCGCCTGCAGACCATGGGCCTGTGCCTGGGCATGAGCGACGGGGCCGACTATCTGCACTGGGTCCTCGACGAGGCGTGGACCGGCGGAAAGCTCTCCGACCTGTTCCTCTACGAGGTCATGATGGCCACCGGGTTCGTCGGCAACCCCCTCTACGCGGTTCTGCACGAGCCGATCTACGCCCAGGGGGCCGGCTCCGGGTGGTCCGCCCACCGGCTGCTGCCCCCGGAGTTCGCCGAGGACGGCCGGCCGCTGCTGCCCGTCGGGGAGATGATCTATCCCTGGATGTTCGACGAGATCTCGGCCCTGCGTCCCTTCAGGGGCGCCGCCGAGATCCTCGCCTCCGACTCCGCCTGGCCCGACCTCTACGACCCCGTACGGCTGGCCGCCAACAAGGTCCCGGTGGCCGCCGCCGTCTACTACGACGACATGTACGTCGACGAGGGCCTGTCCATGCGGACCGCCCGCGCGATCGGGAACATGCGGACCTGGGTGACCAACGAGTGGGAGCACGACGGTGTCCGCGTCTCGGACGGCCGGGTTCTCGGCCGTCTGATGGACATGGTCGGCGGCGTCCACGGCTAGCGCCGGCGTTTACGGCCGGCGCGGGGGTCCATGGGCGGGGAGCCTCAGGCGGGGAGCTCGGTCAGGGGAGCTCGGTCAGCGGGAGCCGTACCTGGAAGCGGGTGTCCCCGGGGGACGACTCCACGCGCAGGTCGCCGCCGTGCCGACCGGCGACGATCCGGAAGGAGATGTCCAGGCCCAGGCCGGTGCCCTCGCCGACCGCCTTCGTGGTGAAGAACGGTTCGAAGATCCGCTCACGCAGATGTTCGGGGACGCCGGGGCCGGTGTCGCAGATCTCGATCAGGGCGGTCGTGTCGTGTTCGAGGCGGGTGCGGACGGTGAGTGTGCCGGTGCCCGCCATCGCGTCCAGCGCGTTGTGGATCAGGTTGGTCCACACCTGGTTGAGCTCCCCCGCGTAGCCGGGCAGCGGTGGCAGGTCGGCGGCGTAGTCGGTGGCCACGGTGATCCCCGGCGGGATCTTGCCCCGGAACATGGTGAGCGTGCTGTCCAGCAGCTCCCGGACGTCCACCGTCCGGTACGGCGCGCGGTCCATCTGGGAGTACTGCTTGGCCGAGGCGAGCAGCGCGGAGATCCGCTCGGTCGCGTCGGTCACCTCGTGCAGCATCTGGGCGATCTCGGTGGCCTCCGCCAGCCAGTGCACCGCCGCGGCCAGGTACTCGTCCCCGACCCTGCCGCGGACCTTGTCCAGGCTCTGCGGCCCGAAGCCGACGCTCACCAGCGGCGGCGCCAGCTCCCAGCCGTCGTCGACGCCGGCCTCCTCCAGCGCCTCGCCCAGCTCGTCCTCGGCGTCGGACACCTCAAGCGGGGAGCGCGCGGGCATGTGCTCGGCGTTCTCCGCGCAGCTCTCGTGCATGTCGATCAGCGCGCGCAGCCGTTCGGACGAGATGCCCGACTCGGTCAGCTCGGCCAGCCGCCGCCGGGAGGACCGGACCTTCTCCCGCAGATCGCCCACGGCCCGTACGGCCGCCGCCGCCGGGTTGTTGAGCTCGTGGGTGAGCCCGGCGGTGATCGTGCCGAGCGAGGTCAGCCGCTGCCGCCGGTCGATGAGCTCCCGCTGGGCGAGCCCGCCCAGGCGCACCCCGTCGAGCAGGTGCACCGCCATCGGGAACCAGTCGGCGACGATCGCGCCGTACTCCTCGGCGGGGAGCACGAAGAGCCGCGAGGGCTTGGTCGCGCGCAGCGAGTGGGTGTAGGTGCCGGGGGCGCGCTCACCGAGATAGGCCGAGACGGCTCCGGCGTAGACCCCCGCCTGGGAGGTCGGGGTCATGGCGACCGGCCCGGCCGGGGTCTCGGTGGACATGACGACCTCACCGTCGATGAGCACGACGAACAACGCGGCCGGGTCGCCCTGCCGTACGATCTGCTCGCCCGCGCCGAACTCGCGCTCCTCGCCGTGGGCGGCCAGCCACTCCAGCCTCTCGTCGTCGAGCCTCTCGAAGAGGAACAGCCCGCGGAGCACATCCGTGCCGGTCACGTCTGCTCCAGGTAGCGGTGGACCAGGGCCACGGCCATGGCCCCCTCGCCGACCGCCGAGGCCACCCGCTTGATCGAGTCGGCCCGCACGTCTCCGGCGGCGAAGACGCCGGGCACATTGGTCTCCAGGTGGTACGGCTCCCGCCGCAGCGGCCAGTTGCGGGGACGGCTCTCGGCGGCGGTCAGGTCCGGCCCGGTGAGCACGAAGCCCCTGGCGTCGCGTTCGATCGTGTCGCCGAGCCAGCCGGTGAACGGCTCGGCGCCGATGAAGACGAACAGCCATTCGGCCTCGACCGTCCGCTCGCCCTCGGGGCCCTTGAGCGTGAGCCGTTCCAGATGGCCGTCGCCGTCGGCTCCGACCACCTCGGTCCCGGTGTGCACCTCGATGTTCGGGGTCTGGGAGATCTGCTCGATCAGATAGTGGGACATGGATCTCTCCAGCCCGTCGCTCCTGACGATCAGATGGACCTTGCTGGCGTATCCCGACAGGTAGACGGCACCCTGCCCCGCCGAGTTGGCCGCGCCGACAATGTAGACCTCCCGGCCCCGGCACTCGGGCGCCTCGGTCACGGCCGCGCCGTAGTAGGTTCCCCTGCCCACGAAGTCGTCGAGGCCGGGGGCGCTCAGCCTCCGGTAGGAGACCCCGGTGGCGATGATCACGGTGTGCGCGGCGATGTCGCCGCCGTCGGCGAAGCCGACCACCCTGGCCTGTCCCCTGACCTCAAGGCTGGTGACCGTGCGGGCGGTGAGCAGTTCGGCGCCGAACTTCAGGGCCTGGCGGCGGGCGCGGTCGGCGAGCTGGGCGCCGGATACGCCGTCGGGGAAGCCCAGGTAGTTCTCGATGCGGGAGCTCTGCCCGGCCTGCCCGCCGGAGGCGTGCTGCTCCACCATGACCGTGCGCAGCCCCTCGGAGGCGCCGTAGACCGCCGCGCCCAGCCCGCCGGGGCCGCCGCCGATGACGATCAGGTCGTAGAAGTCGGTGGCGGGGGAGGTGGACAGGCCGACGGCCGTGGCCAGTGTCGAGGTGTCGGGGGCGGTGAGCTTCGCGCCCTCGGCCGTGACCACCAGGGGCAGCCTGGCCGGGCCGATCTCGCACCCCTCGCCGGCGGCGGTGAGCAACTGCGCGCCCTCGGGGGAGTCGGCCAGCATCCAGCGGTAGGGCACCTGGTTGCGGGAGAGGAAGTCGCGGATCTCGTAGGATCTCGCCGACCAGCGCGCCCCCACCACCCGCAGCTCGCCGGACTCGCGCCGGTCGGCTCGCTGCCAGGCGTCCAGCAGGGAGTCCAGTACGGGGTAGAACTTCTCCTCCGGCGGGTCCCACGGTTTGAGCATGTAGTGGTCGAGGTCCACCACGTTGATCGCCTGGATCGCCGCGTCGGTGTCGGCGTAGGCGGTCAGCAGCACACGGCGGGCGTGGGGATACAGGTCCATCGCCTGTTCGAGGAACTCCACGCCGTTCATCTGGGGCATCCGGTAGTCGGCGAGGATCGCCGCGACGTCGTCGCCGCGCAGCCGCATCTCGCGGACGCTCTCCATGCCCTGGGCCGCGGTGTCGGCCCTGACGACACGGTAGGACCGGCCGTAGCGGCGCCGTAGATCACGTGCCACCGCCCGGGAGACGCCCGGATCGTCATCAATCGTCACGATGACCGGCTTGTCCATGGCCTGCCTTCCCTCGCGGTGTGACAACCTTTCTTGAAGGATGTCACATCCGCTTTTCGGTGATCACCTCGTCGCCGGCGGGCCGTATGGTCCGCCGCCTGTACGGTCCGCCGGTCGTTCAGGGTTCGGGCAGTCCGATGGTGCGGAGCAGGGCGGCCGAGTGGCCCTGTCCGGTGCGCAGGCGGATGAGCTCGGGGTCGGTCCAGAGCTCCCGCAGTGGCCCGTGCCCGATCCGGTCGGCGATGATCTGCAGGGTGATGTCGTTTCTGACGTACTCCACCGCCGTCAGGACCACGGCCGGGTCCTCGGTGTAGACGCCCCAGGCCGAGCCGTTCACGAACCCGCCGATCAGGACCTCGCCCCGGTCGCCTGCGACGACCAGGAGACGGCAGCCCAGGTCCTCCATGACCGCCTCGGGGGTGGGGAACCGGTGCTCGTACAGGTGTCCGGCCCCGGTCTGGACAGGGCCGAAGTGGATCACCGACACGTCCACCCCGCGTTCGGCCGCTCGCCCGACCAGCGGGGAGAGCCGCCTCATCTCCTCGGGCCAGACCGACAGGAACAGGTCGGTGTGCGCGGCGGCCACCACGTCCTCGGCCCGCGTGAGCACCGCCTCCGTGCCTTTGAGGTTGTAGATCAGGTGGGCGCCGGGTGGCGCGGCGATCGTGGGCAGCGAGGACTGCAGCGCCTCGATCGAGTCGTCGAACTCCCGCCGCATGCGTTCCAGCAGCGCCCGGGGCGGTAGCGGCAGGTAGCCGGTGGCCTCCTCGGGGCCGCGTAACTCGTAGGCCGCACCCCTGGCGACCAGCTTGCCGAGCGTCTCGTAGACGGTGCTCCTTGGCACACCGGAGCGTTTGGCCACCTCGTAGCCGTTGAGTGGCTGTCCGGCGACCACCAGCGTGACATACGCCTTGGCCTCGTACCCCGACATGCCCAGGCGCTGCAACTGCTCTACCACATCCCGCATCGCAGTTATGTTACGGCGCATCGCGGTCTTTTAGCGTTGTCCTAAAGCACCTTATTCGGCTCCGTATTAATCACTGTGGAGTATTGGCCCGGGAGACGACCCCGAACGCGGCGGGCCGCGACCACCCCCGGCAGGGCGGTCACGGCCTTGACACGTGGTGGATCAGAGCTGGCCGGCCTTCTCCAGGGCGGTGCAGCAGGTGTCCACGATGAGGCGGGTCACCAGGTAGGGATCGACGTTGGCGTTGGGACGGCGGTCCTCGATGTAGCCCTTCTTCTCCACCTCGACCTGCCACGGGATGCGGACCGAGGCGCCGCGGTCGGAGACGCCGTAGCTGAACTCGTTCCACGGGGCGGTCTCGTGGTGGCCGGTGAGACGGTCCTCGATGCCGGCGCCGTAGTGCTTGACGTGCTCCATGGCGTTCTCGGCGAGGGCCTCGCAGGCGGTGATGATCGGGTCGTAGCCCTCGCGCATCGCCTTGGTGGAGAAGTTGGTGTGCGCGCCGGCGCCGTTCCAGTCACCCTTCACCGGCTTGGCGTCGAGCGTGGCGGCGATGTCGAAGTCCTCGGCCACGCGGTAGAGCAGCCAGCGGGCGATCCACAGGTGGTCGGAGACCTCGACCGGGCCCGCGGGGCCGACCTGGAACTCCCACTGGCCGGGCATGACCTCGGCGTTGATGCCGGAGATCGCCAGACCGGCCTCCAGGCACAGGTCGAGGTGCTTTTCGACGACGTCGCGGCCGAAGACCTCGTCGGCGCCGACGCCGCAGTAGTAACCACCCTGCGGGGCCGGGAAGCCGCCGCTCGGGAAGCCGAGCGGGCGGCCCTCCTTGAAGAAGGTGTACTCCTGCTCGATGCCGAACCAGGACTCCTGGTCGGCGAACCTCTCGGCCACCTCGGTGAGGGCGGCGCGGGTGTTGCTGACGTGCGGGGTCATGTCGGGGTAGAGGACCTCGCAGAGCACCAGCACGTTGCCGCCGCCGCGGATCGGGTCCTGGCAGGTGAACACCGGCTTGAGCACACGGTCCGAGGAGGGGCCGTCGGCCTGGTTGGTGCTGGATCCGTCGAAGCCCCAGAGCGGAGGCTCGGCGCCGCCGGCCAGGATCCTGGTCTTCGACCGGAGCTTGGCGGTCGGCTCGGTGCCGTCGATCCAGATGTATTCAGCCTTGAAGGTCATCGGCGGAGTCCTTGGAATCCTTGAGGAGGAGTGGTTACTGCCC
The DNA here is from genome assembly GCF_053601935.1 of Streptosporangium sp. NPDC004631. Classification (NCBI taxonomy): domain Bacteria; kingdom Bacillati; phylum Actinomycetota; class Actinomycetes; order Streptosporangiales; family Streptosporangiaceae; genus Streptosporangium; species Streptosporangium sp. NPDC004631. The sequence goes on from NZ_JBSGCR010000019.1 coordinate 43,482, forward strand.
TCAAAGGGTTGCAAGTCGCGATTTCTCATCTGTTGCCCGTATGTGAACAGGATGTTACATAGGTCTGTTTGGCCAGGTAGAAGCGGTGATAAAACTTTGCCGCCGTCCGCCGGGGGAGTGGTGGGCCGCTCGCGGGGCCGGGCAGGGTGAACCGGGAGGAGAGAGGGTTTCGGGGCGCGGGGAGAGATCGAGAGGGGATGTCACCCCCGCTGGGTGCTCCGCTCGCCGGTCGCCAGCCCGTCGAACAGGACCGTGATGTAGTGCTCGGCCAGGGCTGCGGTGTTCAGCCGCCCGCCCGGCCGGAACCAGCGGACCGCGACCCAGATGGTGTCGCGGATCATGCGGTAGGTCAGCTTGGGATCCATGTCGGCGCGGAACTGGCCGGCGGCCTGGCCGAGCTTGATCTGCTCGACCCACATGCGCTCGACCTCGTCCTCGGCCTTGACCAGATAGTCGAAGCGGTCGCCGGACAGGGAGAGCAGGTAGTTCCAGTCGTTCTGCATGACGGTGATCGCGGCGCGGTGCGGTTCGAGGGTGCCGAACCCGATGCGCACCATCTCCGAGAGGGTCTCGCGGGGCTCGCCCTCCCGCCCCAGCGCGGCGCGGTAACGGCCGACGAGGTCGTCGAGGAAGGTGGTCAGCACCTCGTCGACGATCGTCTCCTTGGAGTCGAAGTGGTGGTAGAGGCTCCCGGAGAGGATGCCCGCCTCCTCCGCGATCTCCCGGACGGTGGTCGCCTGGAAGCCCTTGCGCGCGAAGAGATCGGCGGCGAGCTTGACGAGGTGGTCGCGGCGCTCGGAGGCGGAGGCGGACGTGGCCGCACGCTTCGTCGTGCCCTGCCGCCTGCCGGTGGTCGTCGCGCCGCCGGAGTTCTTTCGCGTGTTCACGTCGTTCATTATGAGCCCTTGCGCAATCGCTTGTTCACCTGAACACGCCAGCTCATCCCACCTCCACCCGCCGAACGAGCGCGTGCCGGCATCGGTTTTCAGGGCCCTCCTCGGAGCCCTCCCGTCCCGGCGCTGTCGGCTCTGAGGCCGTCGGCCCCGGCGGTGTGGGTCCCGGTGGCGTGAGCCGCGGGGGCGGGAAAGCGGTGGATGCCTTTAGGTAATGTCCCCGATGTCTGATTGATACTGACATAGGGGGACATCAGGTGGGTGCTTCCGCGGCCTACGTGACTTTTACCGACCCGGAAGGGCTCGATGACGAGAAGGAGGTCGCCCTCGCAGCCTGGGCCGAGGCCGGGATCATCGGGCACGTCGTGCGCTGGGACACCCCCGGCACCGACTGGGCCGCGTTCGACGCCGTGGTGGTCCGCAGCCCGTGGGACTACGTGACCCGGCGGGCGGAGTTCGTCGGGTGGGCCCATCACGTCGAGTCGGTCACCCTCTTACTCAACCCGGCCGCGGTGCTGGAACGCAACACCGACAAGACCTACCTGCGGGACCTGGCCGCGCCGACCGTTCCCACCTCCTGGGTCGCGCCGGGCGAGCCCCTGGACCTGCCGTTCCTCGACGAGTACGTGGTGAAACCCTCGGTGTCGGCCGCGGCCCGTAACACGATCAGGACCGGGGACCGGACCGTGGCCGCGACTCACGCGGCCAGGCTGGTGGCCGAGGGGCAGACGGTGATGGTCCAGCCCTATCTGGACATGGTGGAGGCCGAGGGGGAGACCTCGATGCTCTACTTCGGCGGCCGGTTCAGCCACGCCGTACGGCGTGTCCCGATGCTCACCGGGAACGTCGCCGACCTGGTCGAGGAGAACGGCCAGGCCGAGCCGCGCACACCGGAGCCCGACCAGATCGCCCTGGCCGAGCGGGTGCTCGGCGAGTTTCCCGGAGTGCTCTACGCCCGCGTCGACCTGGTCCGGCTGGCCGACGGCACCCCCGCCCTCATCGAGCTGGAACTCACCGAGCCCTACCTGTATCTGCGCTACGCGCCCGGCGCCGCGGCCAACCTGGCCGATGCGCTGGCCGAGGCGATCGCCCGGAGAGCGGGCGGGAGCTGACGGGACCCCGCCGTTCCGCCGAACGGCGCCCGGCCCACGATGCGGGGCCCGGCTGACAGGAAATTCGGCTGGGAGGAATCCGGCCGTGCCGCCGGGCTTTCGCCGTCGGCGTCACCTCACACCGGGTACGTACCGGGCTTTCGCGCGTTCGGAGACCGAGCGCTCAGAGGCCGGGGAGGCGGCCGTTGCGGAACAGGTCGACGAAGAGGTGGTGATCGGTCCTGGCCCGCGCGCCGTAGGCGTGGGCGAAGTCGACCAGCATCCCGGTGAAGCCGTCGGTGTCGCCGCCGATCACGGTCACGATCGCGTCCTCGGTGGAGAAGTCCACCAGGTCGTGGCTGGACTCGTCGTCGGCCACCGAGTGCATGCGGGCCACGGCCCGGCCGAGGTCGCGGATCACCGAGGCGAGTTCGTCCGGCTCGTTGACGTCGCCCCAGTCGAGGTCGGCGGAGTAGGGGGAGACCTCGGCGACAAGCTGGCCGACGCCGTTCAACGTGGTGTAGCCGAGCCAGGGATCGGCGTACGCCTGCAGGGCCCGCTGCGACTCGGCCGTACGGTGCCCCTGGTGCTTGAAGTAGTCGCGCACCTTCTCGTCGGTGATGTACCGGGCCACGGCCGGAACCTGCGCCTGTTTCATGTAGAGGATGACGTCGTTCTCCAGGGCCTGGGTGTGGCCCTCCAGGAGCATGTTGTAGGAGGGCAGTCCCGCCGAGCCGATGCCGACCCCGGTGCGGAGCGCGAAGTCCTTGATCTTGTGCTCGACCTCGGAGACGGAGGGGAGCGTGGTCAGATAGTCCCGGAAGGCCGCCTCCACCGCGTGCCGGGTGTCCTCGTCGACCGGGTAACGGCCTTCCAGGGCGGCGAACCTGCGGTCGAAGTCGTCGATCGTGGTCTCCGTGTCCAGCAGCGCCACCCGGGTGTTCAACCGGGCGATCTGCAGGACCCGATGGAGCACACCGGTGGTGGTCTCCAGCGTCAGCGAGCCGATCGCGTCGTCCCCGCCCTCCGAGATGCCGGTCAGCTCGGTGAGGTAGGCGTGGGCGAACTCGGTCACCAGTTCGGTGATCACCTGGTCCGACAGGGCCTTGGCGTAGCCGATGAGCGCGACACTGGCCACGAACCGCTTGAGATCCCAGACGTAGGGGCCGACGTAGGCCTCGTCGAAGTCGTTGACGTTGAAGACCAGCACACCCGAGGCGTTCATGTAGGTGCCGAAGTTCTCGGCGTGCAGATCGCCGTGGATCCACACCCGGCGGGTCTGGTCGTCGAGAAAGTCCTCGCAGGCGAAGGCCCCGGTCATGTCCGCGTAGAACAGGCTGGCGCTGCCCCGGTAGAAGGCGAAGGGGGACGCGGCCATCTTCCGGAACTTGCGCCGGAAGGCTGCCGGATCACGCCTGATGGATTCGCCGAACTCGGTGATCAGGACGTTGAGAATGTGGGCTGAGCGCCCATCGGTGGTCATGATGCGCACGTTAGAGGTACGGAGCGAAATTTCGCCACACAGGAGGCGTCACAGATCTGGAACGCACCAACCGGGAGTGGCTCGCCAGGCTCCCCGGCCGGACGGGTAGGGCTCTCGCCGCGGTGGGCGGGAGCCGTACCTCTCGTTCGGGGCCGTATTTCCGTTCGGAGGCGTAGCGGGGGCTCAGGTGCAGGTGAGGTCGGGGTTGGGCTGTGGGGCGCAGGGGCCCTTGTTGCCGCCGCCGTCGACCACCTGGCCGGGTGGTGCCCAGATGAGGGGTCCGGCGTTGCCCGCGCCGGTGTTGCGGGTCAGGGTGATCAGGTTCGGGCGGCTGGGGTCGGCCGAGATGCTGCGGATGTGGATGCCGCCCTGGACCGGGTTTCCCTCCTGGTCAGTGACCCCACTGGGGGTGCGGCCGTTGCCCAGGAAGACGTTCTCGGCGATCGGGTACGGGTTGCGAGGCGGAAGGTTGTTGTTCATGAAGATTCCGGCGGTGCGATTGCCGGTGAACAGGTTCCTTTTCACGTCTATGCCGTCGAACCGCTGGATGCCCAGGCCGATGGAGTTGCCGTTGAAAACGTTGTACTCGACCGTGATCGCGTGCCTGTCGACATAGTCGAGCTCAAGAGCGGTGCCGGCGTTCTTGAAGACGTTGTTTCTCAGCAGGGTGTTGCGGGAGAGCGCGATGACCCTCACCGGGAAGTTGTCGAAGACGTTTCCGGTGATGACGCCGTTGTTCGCCGCGGCGATGTTCAGGGAGCCGTTGGTCAGGATGCTCGACCGCACCGCCAGCGGCGTGTATCCGTCGAAGGTGCTGACGTCGCCGTGCACGGTGCAGTTGTCGATCGTCAACCCGATGTACTTCGCGGCGGACACCCCCTCGACGAGGCAGGTTCTGGGGGTTCCGTTGATGGCGACCAGCGTGCGGTTGCCCCGTGCCAGCACTTTCGCTCCGACGAGGCGCACGCCGGAGAATGTCACGGAGGCGCCCCCGGTGGCGTAGAGGCCGTTTGAGATGCCGGTGATGGTGCCGTTCTTCACGGTCAGGCCCACGTGCCCGTCGATGTCGATGCCGGCTCCGGTGAGGGTGTGGCCGGCGAGGTCGACGGTCACGTTGTCGGCGTCGACCGTCAGGCTGCCATAGCTGGAGCAGGTCAGGTCGGAGGTGAGGGTGACGTCGGCGGTGAGGGTGTCGCCACAGTTCACCGTGGTGTCGGCCGCGGCGGGCAGGGCCGTCGTCAGGGCGGTCAGCAGGACGAGCACCAGGGTCGCGGCCGTGGTGCGCAGCCGCCGTCCCGTTTTCACCGTGTGGTTTACGGTCATTTCTCTCCCGACTCTTCGATGGATTGTTTCCGGCCTCTCCGTCGAGCCACCCCGAAACATTCATCGGCGGGATGGATCACCGCCCTCATCGAGGAGGGGCGGGGGTTGGCTGGGAGGGGGACGGCCGTTCCGCTGTCCGAGCGCCGCCGGGCCCACGCGTAACGGCACGGGGCCCACCGTGGGCGGAGGGCGGCGAGCAGGCGGGGACCTGTCCGGAGACTCCCCGGTCGGACGGGTAGGGCTCTCGCCGCGGTGGGCGGGAGCCGTACTCTCGTTCGGGGCCGTATTTCCGTTCGGAGGCGTAGCGGGGGGCTCAGGTGCAGGTGAGGTCGGGGTTGGGTTGTGGGGCGCAGGGGCCCTTGTTGCCGCCGCCGTCGACCACCTGGCCGGGTGGTGCCCAGATGAGGGGTCCGGCGTTGCCCGCTCCGGTGTTGCGGGTCAGGGTGATCGGATACCGAGGGTCGTCGATCAGGAGGTGAATGCCGCCCTGGACGGGGTTGCCCGCCCTGTCGGTGGTTCCGCCGGGTGAGTGGCCGTTGCCCAGGAAGACGTTCTCGGACACCGGATAGGGGTTGAGGCGCGGGAACCTGTTGTAGATGTTCATCCCGGCCACGCGGTTGCCGGCGAACAGGTTTTTTCTCACGTTTATGTTGTAGAAGCGCTGCGGGACGCTCAGGCCGACGGAGTTCTTCGTGAAGAGGTTGTACTCGACGGTGATCGCCGCTGTGGACACATAGTCGAGCTCAAGACCGGTGCCGGCGTTCTTGAAGACGTTGTTCCGCAGCAGGGTGTTACGGGAGTCTCCGACGACCGATACCGGGAAGTCGTCGAAGACGTTTCCGGTGATGACCCCGTTGTCCGCCTGGTTGACGGCCAGGGAGCCGTTGGTGAGGACGCTCGACCGCACCGCCAGCACCCCGTCCCCGTCGAAGGCGCCGACAGCGCCGTGCACGGTGCAGTTGTCGATCGTCAGTGAGCCGTCGATGACGTACGCCCCCTCCAGGAGGCAGGTGTGGGGTGTCCCGCCGACGGCCAGAGCCGTCTGACCGGTTGCTTTCACCTTCGAGCCGACAAGGCGCACTCCGGACAGGGCCACAGTGCCGCCGTCCATGAGCCAGAGGCCGTATTCGACCCCCGTGATGGTGCCGTTCCTCACGGTCAGGCCCCCGTGTTTGGTCATCCTGAGGACGACCCCGGTGAGGGTGTGGCCGGCGAGGTCGACGGTCACGTTGTCGGCGTCGATCGTCAGCGAACCATTGGCGCAGGTCAGGTCGGCGGTTAGGGTGACATTGGCGGTCAGTGTGTCGTCGCAGCCGACCGTGGTGTCGGCCGCGGCGGGCGGAGCCGTCGTCAGGGCGGCCGACAGGACGAGCGCGAGGGCCGCGGCGGCCGTGTACAAGCGCCGCCCCACCTCGGTCACATGATTTACCGTCATTTCTCTCCCGGCTCTTCGGTGGATTGTTTCCAGTTTCTCCGCCGAGCCGCCCCGAAACATTTATCGGCAGGAGGGATCACTGCCCTAGAATGCGCGAGATACGATGAGATGAAAAGCCAGTGAAAGGGCACCGCCAGGGATCATTAATGACCCCTTCCCAGTAATGGTCTTATGGTGGGAGACGTACGGCGGGCCGCACCTGTGGCGCCCGCCGTGGCAGGCTCATCTCCGGTTCCGGGACGGTACGGCGGACCGGTGCCCGTAGTCCTTCAGGGTGATGGCGCTCGCCGTTTTCCGGACGCTCTTGGCGATCAGCCCCTTCCACGGCACATATGGCAGGAGCCTGTAGTTCTGGTTCATGAACCAGGCGATGAACCGGTTCTCGGGAACCATCCACCTGTCCACTCCCTCCCCCGACTTCTGGCAGCCCGTTGCGTAGTCGCGCATGGCCTCCTCGTAGCGGGCGAAGCCCACGCGGTGGTCGCCGCCCGCAGCGGCGAGTTCCCCGGCGAGGACGTAGGCCCCGACCATGGCCAGGCCGGTTCCCATGCCCGACAGAGGCGAGGCGCAGCAGGCGGCGTCCCCGAGGAGTACGGCCCGGCCCCGTGACCAGCTCTCCATGTGGACCTGGCTGATCGAGTCGAAGTAGAAGTCCGGCGCCTCCCACATGGCCTCCAGCAGCCGGGGAGTCTCCCAGCCGATCCCGGCGAACGCCTCGGCGAGGATCCTCCTCTGCTGATCGTCGTCGTGGCGGTCGTAGCTCAGCTTGCCCGTGCTGTTGACATACGACATCGCCCCCATGTTCGTCCGCTCACGCTCCACGTCGGCCAGGATGCCCATCCGGTCGAGCACGGTGAGGTGCGCCTCGCCCCGGAAGTCGACCGCGTAGCCGCCGTCGCGGAGGGCGGGCGTCCGCTCCACCACCGTGGGGGTGAATCCGTGACGGTGCAGCCAGTAGGCCAGCGCCGGGCCGGCGACGCCCGCCCCCGAGATCAGGATGTCCTTGTTCTTGAGCCGCGCTGTGGTGTCCATGTCAGCGACCCTGTCCGGCGGGGCTCACCGCCCCCTCACCGCCCCCTCACCGCGTGGGGGCGGTGTGGTGACCCGTGCGGTGCGGGCTCACCGGGCGCGGTTGCGGCTCAGGCCGTGTCCGGCGACGGCGTTGATCGGTGACGATCGGATGACGGACTCGGATATCCCGGCCAGGCGGAGCGCGTCTGTCCGGGAGAGCCGCGCTCCCCGGCGGTGCAGGGCCTCGTAGCGCTCGTCGCCCAGGGCCGCCCGCGCGGCGGCGGCCGTCCGGGAGACGTCGGGGTCGTCCTCCACGAACACCCCCCGCAGGGCGACGGTCGCGCCGAGCAGCATGGCCGCGGCCGAGGCGTCGCCCTCCAGCAGCGCGATCCCCGCCAGGGCCTCGAACGGGCGGGTGCTCTCGGTGGTCGCCCCCGTCTTCACCGTGACCTCGACGGCCTGCCGGTGCAGCCGGCGGGCCTTCTCCAGGTCGCCGCCGTCCTCGGCGATCCTGCCGAGGCCGAAGAGCGCTCCCGTCCGGCTCCCCGCGCTTTTCACCCAGTGCGTCTCGAACCGCTCCAGCGCCTGCTCGTACAGCCGCCGCGCCCCGGCCGGATCGCCTTCCAACCGCGCGATGTCGCCGAGGCCGCGCAGCGCCGCGGCCAGGTAGGTGGTGCTGCCCGCGCGGCGTGCGATCTCCGCGGCCCGCTCGTAGTCGGCGCGCGCCGCCGAGAGACCGGCGTCCGCCGAGTCGGTGCCGGCCGATGCGGCGGGGGCGGTTGGTGGGGCCGGTGCGGTCGGCGTGGCCTGCGCCGCCTGCCCGGCCTGTGTCACCCGCCCGGCCTGGGGCGACTGTCCGATCTGTGCCACCGGTGTGGTCCGCCCGGCCTGGGCGGCGCGGACGCGATAGTCGCCGCGCAGCCCGGCCAGTCCGGCCAGCGCGTCCAGGGCCAGCGCCGTGCCCCACCGGTCGCCCAGCGATCGGAAGGCGTCGGCGGCCGAGGTGAACTCGTGCTCGGCCCGTACCAGATCTCCGCCGCCGAGCTGCGGATATCCCCAGAGCAGGTGGACGACGGCCCGCTCCCAGGGGTCGCTGCCGGCCTCCCCCCGGGCGATCACCGAGAGCGTGGCCCGGAGGTCTTCCGCACCGGCGTCGACCATCGGCCAGAGGAGGGTGACGACCGGGTGGCGGTGCGGCCGGTCCGGATCGACGACGATCGACGCGGCCGTCCGCCGGTGGCGTTCCCACTCCTCCCGGCCGGTTTCACCGGCCGCCGCGTGCAGGGCGCACAGGACGTACTCGTCCCCGAGCCCCTGCGGCGGGCTGTCGCCGATCATGTCCAGGAGGGTGACGGCCTGCGCCGTCGGCGAGGTGCGCATGCCGCGCATCCACAGATACGACGACAGCGAGGCGAGCAGCCTGAGCGCGAGCGCGATCTCCCCGGACTCGACGGCCCGGCGCAGGGCGGCCTGGAGGTTCTCGTGCTCGGCGGAGAGGATCTCCAGCCATTCGAGTCGACGAGTGAGTCCAGCACGTCCTCCGCGTCGGGAACCCCGCAGACGCGCTCCGCGGCCTCGGCGGTCGCGCCGCCGGAGAACACCGTCACCCGGGCGGCCATCACCCGCTCGGCCTCGGACAGCAGGTCCCAGCTCCACGCCACGACCGCCCGGAGCGTCCGGTGCCTGGCCTCCGCCGTACGGCTGCCGCGTGACAGCAGGCGGAAACGGTCACCCAGCCGCGCGGCCTTTCCCGCAGCGGGTGACGGCCGACCAGCTCCCGCAGCTCCGGTACGGCGGCCCGGTGCTCGCCTCGCCGCAGGTCGGCCTCGATCCGGCCCTCCAGGGTGCCGAGCCTCCGCTCCTCCAACTCCATGATCCGAGCCTGGACGGACCCGGCCTCCACCGCGTCGGCCAGCGCGGGGCCCCGCCACAGGCCGAGGGCCTCACGCAGGAGTATCGAGGCCCGGCCGGGGTTCCCGTCCCCGAGGGCGAGCCGCCCCTCGTCGGACAGTCGTCTGAAACGGTGGGCGTCGACGTCTCCGGGGTCGGCGGCGAGCCGGTAGCCCGCGGGGGCGAGTTCGATGACGGCATCCCGGCCGAGGGCCTGCCGGAGCCGGGACACCTGTGACCGCAGGGCGTGCGCGGCCCCGTCCGGTGCCCGCGCCCCGTAGAGGTCGTCGATCAGGCGGTCGGCCGTCACCACCTCGCCGGGATCGGTGAGCAACAGGGCCGGCAGCGCGCGCCGGGCCGGGCCGCCGAGGGGCACCTCGTCCCCGTCGTCACGCCAGGCCCGCGTGGTGCCCAGGATCCCGAATCGCATGGGGCGATTGTCTCCCGCATTCCATGATCCTGTCTCCGCGTCGTCCGCCGTCTCCCCGCCTTCGTCCCCGTGCCGCCGGTCTCTTCTCGGCCGTCTCGCGGGCCGGAGTGGCCCGTGGCTCACGGCTGGAACCGGCCGTAGCCACCCCGGAAGAAGACCAGCGGGCCGCCGTCGGCGTGGACGCCGAGGTCGTGGACCCTGGCGACGACGATGAGGTGGTCGCCCGCCGGGTGCTCCGCCTCGACCGAGCAGTCGATCCAGGCCAGTGCGCCGTCGATCACCGGGTTGCCCGCGGGGGAGCCGGTCCACCCGAGGTCGGCGAACTTGTCGCCGGCCCTGCTCGCCAGCGCGGCGCAGATCGGCCGCTGGTGCTCGGCGAGCACGTTGACGGTCTGGATCTTGGCGGCGCGCAGCCGCGGCCAGCTCGTGCTGGTGTGCGCCACGCAGAAGGCGATCAGCGGGGGATCCAGCGAGACCGAGGTGAAGGAGTTGGCGACCAGGCCGCACGGCTCGTCGTTGCCGGGCTCCACGGCGGTGATGGCGACGACGCCGGTCGCGAAGTGCCCGAGCACGGTGCGGAACCACCGGTCGTCCACGGTCTGGAGGGGGTCGCAGGTCTCCTCCGGCGGGTCCTGGGGCGGGTCACGGCGCGTGACGTCTCCGTCGGGAGGGATGTCGGGAGGGATTTCCCGCCCCCCGGGGACGGTGCGCGGGTGGGTGTCCTGCTTCATCGGCCGGGCCGGCCGTACCTCGCCTTCGGCGCCAAGGCGTCCGGCGGTGCGCTGCCGGTCAACACGCACGGGGGGTTCCTCTCGGAGGGAGACCTGCACGGGGTCGGCCGCGTCACCGGGGCCGTCTCATCGGGGCGGGACGGCGCCGGTGGCAGTCGAGACGGTGCCGAGGTGATGATCCTGTCCACCGCCGTCCGTCGTCCGGCTACATCCTTTCCCGCCGTCCGCGCTCTTACCCGCGGGGATGGGACGGGGGCGCGGCCGGTCACCGATCATGACGCGGCGGGGACGCCGGCGGGATGACTCGGCGTGCCCGGGGGCTTCCCGCCGTCATCGGTGGGCGATCCCGGGATCGGTCCGGGCCGCCGGGGCGTCGCACGGTGTCCCACGGTGTTCGTGGCGTGCCGGAGCGCGGAGCCGCCGCGCGGGGGCCGCCCGGAGATCCCACGGTCGCGCGGGAGCCCTCAGACGATCCATAGGAAGGCTCGGGGATCAGAGACGTTCGGGGTGTTCCAGGGCGCTCGGGAGGTCTCGAAGTCCGTCATGGATTCCGGGGAGACGGCCCGCGTGCCCGGGGTGCCCGGAGATGAAGGCGCGTCCTGGCGGGCGTGGGGGACCCGCCAGGACGCGCTCTTCCCCGGCGCGGTGGTGCGAGGACCCCGGCGAGGGTTGGGGTCCTCGCACCGTCTAGACGCGCACGGAGCCGGTGACGGGAGAGGCGCGGACCTGGGGAACCGCGCCCTCCTCGAAGGGGTCGTCACCGGAGATCGACCTCCGGTGGTGCCATGAGATGAGGCGCGCCGTCCCGGCCGGATCACCGGCCGGATGAGGGGTCTCCCGCCTCTCCCCATTCCAGATAAAAAGCCCGTTTCTACACCATACGGTGAGATCTGTCGGTGCGGAAAGCATCGACAGCTCGCCCCCGTCGCTCTGATGCGTACGGGTGAGGTCGTGGCGACGCAACGGGTAGCGCAGTGGACCCGTTGCCTCGTGAGGGCCGCGCCCCGGCGGATCTGACGCCCCCAGACGGACCGACAGCATCGACCCCCACCCCCTCGCCGACCTTTCGATGGTTTTGTACCAACGATTGGATAATGCGGGTAGATAGAGGTTGGGTCAAGAGGCTGTTCCCCGGTAGAACCAGATCGTCTAGTTTTGTTGGCACAAAGGGGACTAAATGGCGCGGTCAACGCTGTATCAGTTGGTGGCCTCCGAGCTTCGGAGGACCATCTACTCCGGTGCGCTCGGCCCGGGGGATCAGCTGCCGACCGAAGTGGAACTCATGACGGTGCATCAGGTCAGCCGCAACACCGTGCGGCTCGCCCTGGGTGAGCTGGTCAACGAGGGTTTGATCACCCGTACCCCGCGCAGGGGCACCGTGGTCAGGGAGCGCCGCCCCCTGCTCATCCACCCCCAGCGAGAGCTCCAGCCGCAGCCGGAGGAGACCAGGGAGGCGTTCGCCTGGGCCGTCTCCCAGGAGGGGCGCGTGCCGAGCCAGAACATCGAGGTCTCGATCGTGCATCCGGCCGAGGACATCGCCAGCCGGCTGGGACTGGCCGACGACGAGCTCGCCGTGGTCCGCCGCAGGCTGCGGTTCGTGGACGGCCAGCCGTACAACACCAACGACTCCTACTTTCCGCTGGCGCTGGTCGCCGACTCCGAGATCACCCGGCCCGGCGACATCATGCGCGGAGCCAACAGGGTGCTGGCCGAGCTCGGCCATCTGCAGGTCCGCATGGTGGACGACATCTGGGCGCGTATGCCCAACAGCTCCGAGACCGAGCGACTCCAGCTCCAGTCGGGCACGCCGGTGGTCGTCTACATCCGGGTCGGCTACGACGAGAACGACGCCCCCGTGCGGGTCGCGGTGTCGGTGCTCCCGGCCGACAAGCACCTGATCAGATACGAGCTGGAAAGCCGTTGACGTTTCCGTGACCGCCCTGACGGGCCGGCCCCCTCTCTGCCCGCGCCGCGGGCGACCATCGGGCCGCGCTCGCCGGGCGGGTAGGCGCGGCGCCGTTTCGCCGCTCCCTCAAGACCCCTAGGCGTTCCGCCTGGGCCAGGCATGGATGTCGTGCGCCATTGTTCGGCCACTCTCCGTGTCCATTCACGCACCCCGTGCGACGAAGGGATGAACCATGCACTCGAACACCGTCAACTCCGTCACCGCGCGTCCGCTCACCCTGCGCAGGGCCGTCGAGGCCGACCTCCCGGGAGTGCTCGCGCTTCTCGCGGAGACCGCCGGCTGGCTGAACGGCCGGGGCGTACGGCAGTGGCCCGTCGGGGGCTTCCCCGCCGAGCGCATCGCCCCGCTGATCGAGGAGGGCAGCATGTACCTGCTGGACGGCGAGGAGAGGCCCGTGGCCACCATCGCCCTGGACGGCCACGCCGACCCCGAGTTCTGGGCCGCCGAGGACGTGCCCGGATCGGCGCTCTACGTCCACAAGCTGTCCGTGGCGCGCGGCTGCTCCGGCCGGGGTCTCGGCCAGGCGCTGCTCGACTGGGCCGGCCTGCGCGTACTGGCGACGGGAAGGCGCTGGCTCCGGCTTGACTGTTCCAAGGACAACCCCGGACTCCAGGACTACTATCGGGGCCAGCGTTTCACCCACCTCCGCACGGTCGACCTTCCGCACCGCGCTTCGGGAGCACTGTTCCAGCGGGCCGGCGGCCTGCGCGGCGGTGCCTTCGGAACCGCGCTGCCGTTCGTGGACCGCCGTGGGGCGTCGGTGGAGTCTCGTGAGCCGTCGGCGCAGCGTCCGGAATCCTCCGAGAGCAGCCGGGGATCCTCCGTGGCGGAGCATGTCTGAACCACGGCGATCCCAGGACAAAGTCATCCGATAGCCTCACCCCATGACCGGATCCTTGCTTGAGGTGATCGCGCTCAACGCGCGTGACGCCGTCGCGGCCGAAGAGGGCGGAGCCGACCGCCTGGAAGTCGTCGTCGACGTGGCGTCCGGCGGGCTCACCCCGGCGGCGGAGACGGTCGCGGCGATCTCCAAGAGGTGTGCGCTGCCGCAGATGGTGATGTTGCGGGCCGAGCCCTCGTTCCTGGCTCGGCCCGATTCACTGGAGAGCCTCCGGTGTGACGTCAAGGCCCTGGCCGAGGCGGGCGCCGCGGGGTTCGTCTTCGGCTTCCTCGACTCGGCCGGGGCCGTCGACCTGGTGGCCACCGAGGCGCTCATCCACGCCGTCGCCCCGCTGCCCTGGACGTTCCACCGGGCGGTCGACCACGCGGCCGACATCCAGGCCGGCTGGCGCGCGATCCGGCTGCTGCCCAACCTCGCCACCGTGCTCACCTCGGGCGCTCCCGGTGGCGTGGCGGACGGTTTGGCGGTGCTCAAGACCAGGTGCGAGGCCGGCGACGGCCCGTTGATCCTGGCGGGCGGAGGGCTCAGGCCGAGCCATGTCCCGGCGCTGCTGGAGTACGGCGTGCGGGCCTTCCACATCGGCGGCGCGGTACGGGCGTCGTGGGCCGATCCGGTCGACGCCCGGCGGGTCCGCGAGTGGCGGGCCCTGATCGACTGACGGTGATGACGGAGGTGAGCGCCTCCCGGGGCGGTCACCGGTTGAGCGCGTCGAGCATCGCCGCGAGGCCGACGAGCTTGACGCGCTCGCCCCGGTTCAGCGTCCTGGCCAGGGCGGCCTCGGCGGCCTCGATGGACAGCCACTGCTCGTAGGTGACGGGGGAGACGCCCCGCGAGGCGAGGAGCGCCTCCAGGTCGGCGTGGTGTACGGGCTCCCGGCCGGCGAGGTCGGCCAGCAGGGTGCGGACCGTCTCGGCGGCGTCGGACTTGTTGGTGCCGATCACCCCGGTGGGGCCGCGCTTGAGCCAGCCCGCCACGTACTCGCGGTCGCGCACCCGGCCGGCCTCGTTCGGCACGGTCATGGTGGACTCGGAGAACGGGACGCCCGGCAGCGGCACGCTCCGGTAGCCGACCGAGCGCAGCACCATGCCGACCGGGAGCGTCTCGAACTCGCCGGTGCCCACGACCCGGCCCCCGGCCAGACGGGTCCGTTCGAGCCTGAGCGCCTCCACCCGGTCCTCGCCGAGGATCTCCACCGGCCGCATCCAGAACCGCACGTCCAGCCGCCGGGGGCGGCCCACCGGCCTGCGGGCGGCCCAGCTCTGCAGGACCTCGACGTTCCCCCGGATCTGCCGTGACGCCTCCGTGAGGTCGGCGGCCGACTCCTCGGGTCGCACGCACACGTCCGCGTTGGCCAGCCCGCCCAGCTCCCGCAGCTCCTTCAGGGTGAACTTGGCGTGCTCGGGACCCCTGCGGCCGATCATGTGGATGGCCTTCACCTGACTGCCGGCCAGCCGGGTCAGCACCTCCTCGGGCACGTCCGTGGCGCGCAGTTCCTCGGCGGTCTTGGCGAGGACGCGCACCACGTCCACCGCCACGTTCCCCACGCCGATCACCGCCACCTCCGGGCTGTCGAGGACGAAGCGGTCGGCGGGCACGTCGGGGTGGCCGCAGTACCAGTTCACGAAGTCGGTGGCCGCCACGCTCCCCGGCAGGTCCTCGCCGGGGATGCCCATCCGCCGGTCCACCATCGCGCCGGTGCAGTAGACGACGGCGTCGTAGCAGCCGAGGAGGTCCGCCACCCCGACGTGCCCGCCGAGCTCGACGCCGCCCAGGAAGCGGACGCCCGGCAGCTCAAGGACCCGGCGCAGGTAGTCCGCGATCGACTTGATCGAGGTGTGGTCGGGGGCCACGCCGTAGCGCACGAGGCCGTAGGGCGTGGGCAGCCGCTCCAGCACGTCGACCTCGACGGCGCCGGGGGCCTGCTTCATCAGCGCCTCGGCCGTGTAGATACCGGCGGGTCCCGAACCGACAATCGCGACTTTCAGTGACACTTCGCCTCCCAGTCGCAGACTGTCCTGAACATGATTCTGTATCACCGGGGATGCGTCCTGCCAGGATGGCGCGGCGAACGGGGCCGAACGTAACCGAGATGACTCACACTCCGGCCTTCTCTCCGGACTCTCCGGACCTCGCGCGCGGGCGGGCCGCGGGGAGGGGGCGCCGGTGCGCGGGCGATGAAGCCAAGCGATCGCTTGTTGGGTCAATTTTGTCATGTTTTGTGGGTTATTGCAGGTCAGATATGCTTCTCGTGGCCACAAGCCCGCACGGTTCACGGCCACAAGCCGGCACGATCGGGGGATCATCGGTTTGGTGGAACACCACTACGCGCTCGACTACGCCGAGGGGGATCGGCACAATCGGGCGATCATGCTGCACATGGTGCTCTCGCTCGTCGTGGGCATGGTGCTCGGCGCCGTCGGCGCGCTGCTCGCCCACGGGCCCGGCCTGGTCTACTCGATCTACGAGCCCTACGCCTATGTCCTGCTCGTGGTCGTGGTGGGACGCACCGCCTCCGGCCTCGGCTGGGCGGTGCTGGCGAGCGCCCTGGCGACCCTCGGGCCGTTTGTCTCGCTGCTGGTCGCCTCCCTGTTCGGGCCGGACGCCGGCTTCTTCAGCCTCGGCACCAACGGCCCCATAATGAACCTCGCGCTTCTCACGCTCACCTCCCTCGGAGTTCTCGCCTACTTCACCGGCCGCGACGACATGTGGGCCGACGTCGCGGCCGGCACGCTGGCCGGGACCGTCGCGATCGACGGCCTCGACAAGACCGCGCCCGGCGGCCTGGAGTACGTCTCGGGGTTCTGGCCGTGGAACACCATGGTCGTGGGCGCCCTCGCGCTGGGGCTGCTGCTCGTGCTGCGCGGGCGGGGCGGACTGGCCCGCTCCGCGTTCGTCGCGCTGATCGTCGCCTGCACCGTGTTCGTGTTCGCGGCGGGCCTCTGACCGCCGCCCGGATCCACGCCCGTGCCCGGCGCGGCCCCCCGCCCTGCCCCCGACGGCAGTCAACCCGGTTGCGCGAGTCGATAGCCTGTAGGTTGTCGATCCCTGCTAGCTAGGAGTAGCCGTGCTGCTGCGCATGTCGTCGTTGTTTCTTCGAACGCTGAGGGACGACCCGGCAGACGCGGAAGTCCCGAGCCACAAGCTGCTCGTCCGCGCCGGTTATGTCCGTCGTGTCGCACCCGGCGTCTACTCCTGGCTGCCGCTCGGCAAGATGGTTCTGGAGAACGTCGCGCGCGTCGTGCGTGAGGAGATGAACCGCATGGGCGGCCAGGAGGTGCTCTTCCCCGCCCTGCTGCCCCGCGAGTACTACGAGGCCACCGGCCGCTGGACGGAGTACGGCGACACGCTCTTCCGTCTCAAGGACCGCAAGGGCGCCGACTATCTGCTCGGTCCCACCCACGAGGAGATGTTCACCGACATGGTCAAGGGGGAGTACTCCTCCTACAAGGACTACCCGGTGACCCTCTACCAGATCCAGACGAAGTACCGCGACGAGGCCCGCCCCCGCGCCGGCATCCTGCGCGGCCGTGAGTTCGTCATGAAGGACTCCTACTCCTTCGACCTGGACGACGACGGTCTCAAGCGCTCCTACGAGCGGCACCGCGAGACCTACATCAGGATCTTCGACCGCCTCGGCATCGCCTACAAGATCTGTTTCGCCACGTCGGGCGCGATGGGCGGCTCGGCCTCCGAGGAGTTCCTCGCCCCGGCCGCCACCGGCGAGGACACCTTCGTGGCCTGCCACCGCTGCGGCTACGCGGCCAACGCCGAGGCCGTCACCACCCCGGCGCCCGCCGCGGTCACCGGGGAGCGGCCCGCCCTGCGAGTGCTCGACACCCCCGGCACCGCGACGATCGAGTCGCTGGTCGGCCACGTCAACGAGCACCACGGCCTGGGCGTCACCGCGGCCGATACGCTCAAGAACATCGTGGTCAAGGTCGTCACCCCCGGTGCCGCCAAGACCGAGACGCTGGTCGTCGGCGTGCCCGGCGACCGCGAGGTGGACTTCAAGCGGCTGGAGGCTGCCCTGGCCCCCGGCGAGCCCGTCATCTTCGAGGCCGAGGACTTCGCCAGGCATCCCGGTCTGGTCCGCGGCTACATCGGCCCGCAGGTGCTCAAGGACCTTGGCATCCGCTACCTCGTCGACCCCCGCGTGGTCGACGGCACCGCCTGGGTGACCGGCGCCAACGAGCCCGGCAGGCACGCCGTGGGCGTGGTCGTCGGCCGCGACTTCGTCGCCGACGGCACGATCGAGGCCGCCGAGGTCCGGGCCGGTGACGCCTGCCCGGTCTGCGGCTCGGGCCTGTCCATCGACCGGGGCATCGAGATCGGCCACATCTTCCAGCTCGGCCGCAAGTACGCCGACGCCGCGAAGCTCGACGCCCTCGGCCCCGAGGGCAAGCCGATCCGCGTCACCATGGGCTCCTACGGCGTCGGCGTCTCCCGGGCGGTGGCCGTGCTCGCCGAGCAGAGGCACGACGAGCTGGGCCTGGTCTGGCCCCGCGAGGTCGCCCCCGCGGACGTCCACATCGTGGGCACCGGCAAGGACGACCAGATCGGGGTCGCCGTCCGGATCGCCGAGGACCTCCAGGCCCGCGGCCTGCGCGTGCTGGTGGACGACCGCGCCGGGGTCTCCCCCGGCGTGAAGTTCAAGGACGCCGAGCTGCTCGGCATGCCGACGATCCTGATCATCGGCCGGGGTCTCGCCCAGGGGGTCGCCGAACTGCGCGACCGCGTCACCGGGGTCAAGGAGGAGATCCCCGTCGCCGAGGCCGCCGACCGGGTCCTGGCGGCCTGCCGAGGCTGACCCGCCCGGCCCCCCGATCCGCCCCGCCCGCCGGCGGGGCTCCGGTCACGACCCCGGGGGCGGGGAGGGGGCCGTGGGCGTCGCGGGGGTGGGGGCCGAGGGCATGCCGGGGAAGGGCTCGATCTCCGGGCGCAGGCCGTACGAGCGGGTGACGCACTCCTGCATGGCCAGCGCGGCCATCCGCCGGACGGCCGCGTCCGACGAGGCGGCCAGCTCAAGGTAGGCGGCCGTCACCCCTCGCTCGACCAGCACGGCCAGCTCCACGGCCTCGTCGGGGGTGGACGGGATGACCGGGAGACCGTAGGTCGGGCTCGGCTCGGCGGGGGTGCCGCCGCGCGCGGTGATGAGCGTGCGGAGCTGGTCCCGGCGGGCCCGGTGGGCGTTGAAGGCGGCCGTCGCGGTGACGCGGAGGCCGCCCGTGGTCCTGGCGCCGATGACCCCGTAGGCGTAGACGGCCGCGTGCTCGGCGGCCAGGGCCGTACCGAGACCCTGATCGGTCGTCGGCGCACCGGGCCCCCGGGCGGCCGTCCGGGCCGGGCCGAGACCGAGGGCGCTCGCCTGCGGGGCGCCGGGCCTCTGGGCGGCCGTCACAGCGGCCTCGACAGGGCGAGGGCGTGCGCGGCCTCGCAGGCGCCGATGGAGGCGATCAGCTGGGCCAGCGAGGGGGAGACCCCGTCGAGCTGTCGCGCACGCAGTGCGGCCGCCCTGCGTTCCAGCTCGCGCAGGGTCCGCAGCGACACCTTCCGGCCCGGGTCCTGGGCGTCCGGCGCCGGGGACGGCGACGACTGTGACGGCGAGGACCGTTCGGCCGGTGCGGCGTCGGGGGGCAGCCGGCGGCGGAGCTCGGCGAGATGGGCCTCGTGCCGTTCCCTGAAGGGCGCCAGCTTGACGGAGGCCGCCGAGGAGTAGAGCGCGACGGTCCGCTCCTTGGCCGCGATCAACTGCTTGATCAGCACCGTCTCCGGGTCGGGGGGCTCGGCCGCGAGACGCTCCGGCCTCCTGGTGGCGCACGCGGTCACGGTCACGGCGGCCACCCCGAGAGCGCCGCCCCGCAGCAGGGCACGCCGGGAGACGGAACGCACGGACGACCTCCGGTTATGGGTGGAGCTGTTGACGCATCTAGCATCGTACGGGCTTGGAATGGCGATCACCTCGCTTCTCGGGCGGCACCGCCGTGCCGAGTGGCGCTCTTTCCACGTCCCGGTGTGGATAGGCTGGTGAACCGCAAGGGCGAGGTCCGCCCGGCATGAGATCGTGACAATGGGAGGTCGGCATGGGCAGCGCCACATCCCGCGACCGCCTGATGAAGCTTCTGGAACCTGTTGTGGGGGCCGAAGGGCTCGACTTGGAGGACGTCACGGTCACACCGGCGGGCAAGCGGCGGTTGCTGCGTGTCGTCGTCGACCGTGACGGCGGGGTGAGCCTGGACGACGTGGCCGAGGTCAGTCTCGCGGTCTCCGCCGCGCTGGACGCCGGTGACACGATGGGGGCCACCCCGTACGTGCTGGAGGTCTCCTCTCCGGGGGTCGACCGCCCGCTCACCGAGCCGCGTCACTGGCGCCGGGCGGTCCGGAGGCTGGTCAAGGCCGACCTACGGGACGGCACCTCCGTGGAGGGCCGGATCGTCGCCGCGGATGAGGGCGGCGTGGAGCTGGACATCGCCGGCGCGCCGCGCCGCATCGAGTATCAAGACCTGGCCCGAGGCCGGGTGCAGGTGGAATTCCGCCGGTTGGACGACGCCGAAGACGACGGCGAAGACGGCGACGAAGGCTAAGGGGGGAGCTTCGTGGACATCGACATGAGCGTCCTGCGCAGCCTGGAGCGGGAGAAGGACATCTCCTTCGACCTGGTCGTCAAGGCGATCGAGGACGCGCTGCTGATCGCTTACTTCCGGAGCGAGGGGGCGGCGGCCAAGGCGCGCGCCGAACTCGACCGGCAATCCGGGCATGTGACGATCTTTGCTGCCGAGCTCGACGACGAGAGCGGGGAGGTGCTCAGGGAGTTCGACGACACCCCGGGCAACTTCAGCCGCATCGCGGCGACCACCGCCAAGCAGGTCATCCTGCAGCAGCTCAGGGACGCCGAGGACGAGATCAACTTTGGTGAGTTCGCCAGTCGTGAGGGCGAGCTCGTGGCCGGGGTCATCCAGCAGGGCAAGGACCCCCGGGTCGTCCTGGTGGACCTCGGCAAGATCGAGGCGGTCCTGCCGCACAACGAGCAGGTGCCCGGCGAGGAGTACATCCACGGCGAGCGCATCCGCTGCTACGTGGTCCAGGTCAAGAAGGGCCACAAGGGGCCGTCGGTGACGCTGTCGCGGACCCACCCCGGCCTGGTGAAGAAGCTCTTCGCCCTGGAGGTGCCGGAGATCGCCGACGGTACGGTCGAGATCGCCGCCATCGCCCGGGAGGCCGGGCACCGGACCAAGATCGCGGTGCGTTCGCGGCGGCAGGGAGTGAACGCCAAGGGCGCCTGTATCGGCCCGATGGGTTCGCGGGTGCGGAACGTCATGGCCGAGCTGCACGGCGAGAAGATCGACATCATCGACTGGTCGGAGGACCCGGCGGAGTTCGTGGGGAATGCCCTCTCGCCCGCCCGTGTTTCCCATGTCGAGGTGATCGACGCCGACGGCCGCGCGGCCCGTGTGACCGTGCCCGACTACCAGCTTTCGCTGGCGATCGGTAAGGAAGGGCAGAACGCCCGGCTGGCGAATCGCCTTACCGGCTGGCGTATCGACATCCGTCCCGATACACCGGCGGGGGATGCGGCCGGTTCCGCGGATGCGTCCACAAGGTAAGCTGGAATACGGTGGCCAGGCCGCCCCACTGAGAACATGTGTGGGCTGCCGGGTTCGCACGGTTTCCTCCGAGCTGCTCCGCCTGGTTCAGGTCGAGGGCGTTATAGTCCCCGACCTGCGACGACGGCTCCAGGGACGTGGTGCTTCACTGCATCCCTCCCTGAGCTGTCTCGAACTCGCAGAGCGTCGTCGAGCGTTTCCGCGTGCGTTTCGCGTCGCGGTTCCGCTTGATCTGTCGCGAGTGCGAGCACACCTGGAAGAGCTTCATGTCGAAAGGATCGGGTGAAATGGTTACCGACTGTCATGTAGGACGCCGAGTTGATGGGCTGGTCAGATAGCTATGAGCGCCTGATGAGCATGCGGCGATGAGTACGTCTACGTAACGACGGTCCGGCGGCACAGCCTCCCGGGCCGAGTAAGGGAGTGCAGTGGCGAAGGTCCGGGTATACGAGCTCGCCAAGGAGTTCGGTGTGGAGAGCAAGGTCGTTATGGCCAAGCTCCAGGAGATGGGCGAGTTCGTGCGTTCGGCGTCCTCGACTATCGAAGCACCGGTAGTCCGCAGGCTCACGGAAGCTCTGGGCGGCCCCTCCAGGGGCTCGTCCGACAGGGGCGGCAACAGGACGCCCAAGCCGCCGCAGGCGGCCCCCCGGCCGGCCGGTGGCCAGGCCGGAAACGGTGCCCCCGCGGCACCGGCATCGGTTCCCAAGCCGGGACCGGCCCCCAGGCCGGGGCCCAGGCCCGGTCCGGCGGCGCGTCCCGCGGCCCCCGCGCCGCAGGTCCCGCCGGCGGTTCCCCAACCCCAGCAGGCGCAGCCTCAGCAGCAGGCACAGCCCCCGCAGGCGCAGCAGCAGCCCTCACCGGTCCAGCCGCCGCGTTTCGAGGCTCCGCGTCCCGCGGCGTCCGGCCCCAAGCCGGGCCCGCGACCGGCCCCGCGTCCGGGACCGGCGTCCCGTCCCGAGGCCGCGCGTCCGGAGGGCCGTCCCTCGGGTGGCGGTTCCGGCGGCGGAGCCCCCACGGGCGGTTCCCGCCCCGGTGCGGGCGCGTCCGGCGCCGGGCCCAAGCCCGGTCCGCGTCCCGGTCCCCGGGGCCCGCGTCCCGGCAACAACCCGTTCTCGTCGAACGCCAGCGGCATGGGCCAGGCCCGTCCGCCGCGTCCCGGCGGTCGTGACGGGGCCCCCGGTGACCGGGGTCCGCGTCCCGGTGGTCCCCGTGAGGACCGCGGTCCCCGCGAGCAGGGGCAGCGCGACGGTGCCGGTCCCCGGCCGCCCGCGGCCCGTTCGGGTCCGCCCGGATCCGCGGGCCCGCGTCCGGGCCCCGGTGCGGGTGGTCCGCGTCCGGGCGGTGGCGCCGGTGCGGGTGGTCCGCGTCCCGGCGGTCCCCGTCCCAGCCCGATGATGATGCCCCAGGGCCGGCCCGCCGGTCCCGGTGGCGGCGGTGGCGCGGGTCGTCCCGGCGGCGGTGGCGGCGCGGGCCGTCCCGGCGGCGGTGGCGGTGCGGGCCGTCCCGGTGGCGGCGGTGGCCGTCCCGGTGGTGGCGGCGGTTTCGCCGGTCGTCCCGGTGGCGGTGGCGGCGCGGGCCGTCCGGGCACCGGAACCGGTGGCCCCGGTGGTGGCGGTGGCGGTTTCGCCGGCCGTCCCGGCGGCGGTGGCCGTGGCCGCGGTGGCGGTACGGCCGGCGCCTTCGGCCGTCCGGGCGGACGCCCGACACGTGGCCGCAAGTCCAAGCGTCAGCGGCGTCAAGAGTTCGACAACATGCAGGCCCCGGCGATCGGTGGCGTGCAGGCTCCCCGCGGCGGCGGTCAGACGATCCGCCTGTCGCGCGGCGCCTCGCTGGCGGACTTCGCCGACAAGATCGGCGCGAACCCGGCGTCCCTGGTGCAGATCATGCTGCACCTCGGCGAGATGGTGACCGCCACGCAGTCGGTCAACGAGGAGACGCTGCAGCTGCTCGCCGCCGAGCTGGACTACAACCTGCTTGTGGTCAGCCCGGAGGAGGAGGACCGCGAGCTTCTTGAGTCCTTCGACATCGAGTTCGGTGAGGACGAGGGCGACGAGGGTGACCTGGTCGCGCGTCCGCCGGTGGTGACCGTCATGGGTCACGTCGACCACGGTAAGACCAAGCTGCTCGACGCCATCCGGCACACCAACGAGGTGGCCCGCGAGGCCGGTGGCATCACCCAGCACATCGGTGCCTACCAGATCTCCACCGTGCACGAGGGTGAGGACCGGAGAATCACCTTCATCGACACCCCGGGTCACGAGGCGTTCACCGCCATGCGTGCCCGTGGTGCCAAGGTCACCGACATCGCCGTCCTGGTGGTCGCGGCCGACGACGGTGTGAAGCCGCAGACCATCGAGGCGCTCAACCACGCCCAGGCGGCCGACGTGCCGATCGTGGTCGCGGTCAACAAGGTCGACAAGGAGGGCGCCGACCCGGGCAAGGTCCGTGCCCAGCTCACCGAGTACGGCCTGGTCGCCGAGGAGTACGGCGGCACCACGATGTTCGTCGACATCTCCGCCAAGAACGGGATCGGCATCGAGAACCTGCTTGAGGCCATCCTGCTCACCGCGGACGCCGAGCTCGACCTGCGGGCCAACGCCACGATGGACGCCCAGGGCGTCGCCATCGAGGCGCACCTCGACAAGGGCCGGGGTCCGGTCGCGACCGTGCTGGTCCAGCGCGGCACGCTCCGGGTCGGCGACTCGATCGTCTGCGGCGAGGCGTTCGGCCGCGTCCGGGCGATGCTGGACGACACCAGCAAGTCGATCGACGAGGCCGACCCGTCCCGTCCGGTGCAGGTGCTCGGTCTGACCGCGGTTCCGGGGGCCGGTGACAACTTCATCGTCGTCACCGACGACCGGATGGCGCGCCAGATCGCCCAGCAGCGCGCGGCGCGCAAGCGCATCGCGGACATGGCCAGGTCCGGCCGTCGCCGCACCCTCGAAGAGCTCTTCAGCGAGATGGAGAAGGGCCAGGTCGACGAGCTCAAGCTCATCATCAAGGGTGACGTCTCCGGTTCGGTCGAGGCCCTTGAGGACGCGCTGCTCAAGATCGACGTTGGCGAGGAGGTGCGCCTGCGGGTGCTCCACCGCGCCGTCGGTGCGATCACCGAGTACGACGTCAACCTGGCTGTCGCGGACGACAACGCCGTCATCATCGGCTTCAACGTGCGCCCCGAGGTCCGGGCGCGCGACCTGGCCGAGCGCGAGGGCGTCGACATCCGCTACTACTCGGTCATCTACCAGGCGATCGAGGAGATCGAGGCGGCCCTCAAGGGCATGCTCAAGCCGGAGTTCGAAGAGGTCCAGATGGGCACCGCCGAAGTCCGCGAGGTCTTCAAGGTGCCGAAGATCGGCAACATCGCCGGTGCGCTGGTCCGCTCGGGCACGATCGTCCGAAACAGCAAGGCGCGGATCATCCGTGGCGGGGTCGTCATCTCCGACAACCTCACCGTGTCGTCGCTCCGCCGCTTCAAGGAGGACGCCACCGAGGTCCGTGAGGGCTACGAGTGCGGTATCGGTGTCGGCTACAGCGACATCAAGATCGACGACGTCATCGAGACGTTCGAGATGCGGGAGAAGCCGCGCGCCTGATGCTCCGGTCCGGCCGGGGATCGCCTGCCGGTCGTCGGTCCCGCCCACCTCGTGGGCGGGGCCCTCGGCCGGCGGGCGGCCCCCGCGCCGCCGGCGCACGGCGACGTCCGTGGCGAATGACTCAACATGTATGTAGGTGCTCTGACACTGGACATCCTGCTCGGCGACGTTCGCTCGCTGAAGCAGAAACGCTCTGTGGTGCGTCCCCTCATCGCCGAGGTGCAACGACGGTTTCCGGGTGTGGCCGTCGCCGAGACCGGCCATCTGGATCTGCATCGCCGTACCGAGATCGGGATCGCCGTCGTCTCCGCCTCAGCCGCGAACTGCGGCGCGGTGCTGGACGACTGCGAGCGTCTGATCGCCTTCCACCCGGAGATCGAGCTGCTGTCCGCCAGGCACCGGCTCCACAACGAGGACGAGGACTAGCTACAGTACGACCGGCCGCGAAACAACCCTGCTCGCGTCCGGTCGTTACTGTGAGAAGGGGGGAGCGAATATGGACGCCGCACGCGCACGTAAGATCGCCGACCGGATCCGCCAGATCGTGGCGGAGATGCTGGAGCGGCGGATCAAGGACCCGAGGCTGGGCTTCGTGACGGTGACCGACACACGGATCACCAACGACCTCAGCGACGCCACGGTGTTCTACACCGTGTTCGGCTCGGAGGCCGAGCGGGCCGACTCCGCCGCGGCGCTGGAGAGCGCCAAGGGGCTCATCCGCTCGGAGGTGGGCCGTCAGACGGGTCTGCGCCACACGCCGACGCTGACGTTCACCCACGACCCGCTCCCTGACACCGCCCGCCATCTGGACGGCCTGCTCGCCGAGGCCAAGGCGAGGGACGCCGAGATCGCCAGGCGGGCCGAGAACGCCAAGCACGCCGGCGACGCGGACCCCTACCGCAAGCCGGACGAGGGCGGGGCCGAGGACGGCGACGATGAGCTGCCGGAGCCGTCGGAGTCGTCGGAGCGGGCGGGACACCCCGCGAAGTGACGTCCGACCTGCGTGACGGCGGTCCGGTACCCGGCGGTGACTGGGACCGGGCCGTCGGGCTGGTCTCGTCCGCCGGGGAGATCGCGCTGGCCTGTCACATCTCGCCGGACGCGGACGCGCTCGGCTCGATGCTGGCCGTCGGAATGGCGTTGCGCGCGGCGGGCAGGCGGGTCACGGCCTCCTTCGGGGAGCGGCGGTTCCGGGTGCCCAGGCTGCTGCGGTTCCTGCCGGGGCAGGATCTGCTGGCCGAGCCGGGCGACTACCCGCCGACGCCCGAGTTGATGATCACTTTCGATGTTCCCCTCACCGACCGGCTCGGCACGCTGGCCGCCAACGCGGGCAAGGCGCGCGAGCTGATCGTGCTGGACCACCACGCGTCCAACACCGGGTTCGGCACGCTCAACCTGGTCGACCCGGGGGCCGCGGCCACCGCAGTCCTGGCCGAGGAGCTGATCCGGCGGCTCGGCCTGCCGATCGACAGGGATGTGGCGACCTGCCTGTACGCCGGGCTGGTCACCGACACCGGTTCGTTCCGGCACTCCTCGACCACCCCGCAGGCGCACCTGATGGCCGCCCGCATGCTGGCCACTGGGCTCAACCCCGAACAGATCGCCCGGGAGCTGTGGGATCGCTCTCCCTTCGCCTACCTCCGGGTGCTCGGCGCCGTCCTGGACAGGGTGACACTGGAGCCCGAGACCGGCCCCGGGCTGGTCTGGACGTTCGTCACCCGGGACGACCGGGCCGGGTACGGCCTGCCGTACGACGAGGTGGAGGGGATGATCGACGTCATCCGCCGCACCGACGAGGCGGACGTGGCAGTGATCCTCAAGGAGGACGACGACGGGGCCTGGCAGGTCTCCACCCGCTCCAAGGGGGCGGTGAACGTCGCGCGTGTCTGCGCCGAGCTGGGCGGGGGCGGCCACGCCAAGGCCGCCGGCTTCACCTCCCACCTGCCCGTCGAGGAGACGATGGCGCGTCTGCGGGTCCTCCTGTAGCCCTCCCGGCTCTGCCGGGAGCCCACTTGCCCCAGCCCTTCGCGACAAGGACCTCTCCGACCAATGAGTACGGCTCGCGCCCAGCGCACCCCGCCACCGAGCGGGTTGATCATCGTGGACAAGCCCGCCGGGTGGACCTCGCACGACGTCGTCGGCAAGCTGCGGGGCGTCGCGGGCACCCGCAGGGTCGGCCACGCCGGCACGCTCGACCCGATGGCCACCGGTGTGCTGGTGGTCGGTGTGGAGAAGGCGACCAGGCTGCTGGGCCATCTCGCGCTCACCGAGAAGGGCTACGACGGCACGATCCGGCTCGGCCAGTCGACCAACACCGACGACGCCGAGGGCGAGATCATCGGGTCGGCCTCGGCGGCCGGGGTCGGCGAGGAGGAGGTCAGGCGGGGTGTCGCCGCCCTGACCGGCCGGATCATGCAGATCCCGCCGCAGGTCAGCGCCATCAAGGTCAACGGTGAGCGTGCCTACAAGCGGGCCAGGGCCGGGGAGGAGGTCGAGCTCCAGGCGCGCCCGGTGACCGTGTCGCGCTTCGAGGTCACCGGCGTCCGCCGCGCCGGCGAGGTGATCGACGTGGACGTCTCGGTGACCTGCTCCAGCGGCACCTACATCCGGGCGCTCGCCCGTGACCTGGGCGCGGCCCTGGGCGTCGGCGGTCACCTGACCGCGCTGCGGCGCACCCGGGTGGGCCCCTACGACCTGTCGATGGCCCGCACCGTCGAGCGGCTCTCCGCCGACTGCGTCATCCTGCCGATGGCGGAGGCGGTCGCCGCGGCCTTCCCGCGCCGTGATGTGACCGCGGAGGAGGCGGGCGTCGTCGCGCACGGCGGCCGGTTGCCGTCGCTGGGCCTGGGGCGGGGGCCGATCGGGGTGTTCGGCCCGGACGGCACGCTGCTCGCGCTGGTCGAGGAGGACGGCAAGATCGCCAAGTCGCTGGCGGTGTTCGTTTCCTGACCCGGTGCGGGGTGTGGCGGG
The DNA here is from genome assembly GCF_053601935.1 of Streptosporangium sp. NPDC004631. Classification (NCBI taxonomy): domain Bacteria; kingdom Bacillati; phylum Actinomycetota; class Actinomycetes; order Streptosporangiales; family Streptosporangiaceae; genus Streptosporangium; species Streptosporangium sp. NPDC004631. The sequence continues at coordinate 70,800 of NZ_JBSGCR010000019.1, forward strand.
ACAATGCTTTATGGTTCGTGCACCGAACCATAAAACCTGTTAGGAGTCTCCTCATGGAGGTGTCCCTCTCGTCCCTGCCCGCCGCCGAGATCACCGCGGACCTGCTGGTTCTGCCGGTGCGCGAGGGGCGCGACCCCGGATTCGGCCTCGGCGGACCGCTCGGCCGGGTCGGGTTCACCGGCAAGTCCGGCGAGGACCTCCTGCTGCCGCGCCGGGACGGGGACGCCTTCGTGGCGGGCGCGGTCCTGCTGGTCGGGCTCGGCGACGGAGAGGGCCGCGACGGGGAGGGCGGCGACGAGCACGCGGTACGGCGGGCGGTCGGCCGCGTCGCGCCCCGGCTGGCCGACTTTCCCACCGTGGCGATCGCCTTCCCCCACGTCCAGGCGGTCGTCGAGGGTGTGCGGCTGGGCGGCTACCGGTTCGACGGCTACAAGACCTCGGCGCGGCGGCCCGCCGTACGGCGGCTGATCGTCCTCGTCGGCGCGGGAGAACAGGCCGGCGCGGCCCGGGCGGACGTCGCCCGGGCCGGGATCGTCGCCGACGCGGTGACCTTCGCCCGCGACCTGGTCAACACACCGGCTGGCGACCTGGTCCCGATGGACCTGGCCGGGCGGGCGCGGGCGATGGGGGAGGCGGACGGGCTGAGTGTGCGGGTGCTGGACGCCGGCGCGCTCCGCGAGGGTGGCTTCGGCGGCATCCTGGGCGTCGGCGCGGCCAGTGCGAACCCGCCGTGCCTGATCGAGGTGAGCCACCCCGGTGACGGCGTCAGCGGAACGGTCGGCCTGGCGGGCAAGGGCATCACGTTCGACTCCGGAGGTCTCGCCATCAAGAGCCTCCGGGCGATGTCCACCATGAAGTGCGACATGGCGGGAGGCGCGACCATGCTCGCGGTCGTCCGGGCCGCCGCCCGGCTGGGGCTGCCGGTGGGGGTCACCGCCGTGGTGCCCGCCGCCGAGAACATGGTCGGCGGCTCGGCGATCCGGCCGGGGGACGTGCTCAGGCACCGCAACGGACGGACGACCGAGGTGACCGACACCGACAGCGAGGGACGCCTGGTGCTGGCCGACGCGCTCGCCTACCTGGCCGAGAGCTCACCGGACGTGCTGATCGACGCGGCCACGCTGACCTACTCGGTGATGCACGCGCTCGGTGAGGACATCACCGGGGTGATCGGCGCCGACCGGGGCCTGGTCGGCGAGCTGATCGCCGCCGGGGCGCGGGCCGGGGAGCCGATGTGGGAGCTGCCGCTCTGGGAGCCGTACGCCGACCGGCTCAGCTCCGAGGTGGCCGACTCCAGGAACGACGGCGGCAGCCTGGCCGACGCGACGATCGCCGCGCTGTTCCTGCGGCCGTTCACCGCCGGGCTGCCCTGGGCTCACCTGGACTTCGCCACCACCGCCTACCTCGACAAGGCCACGGATCTCGGCCCGGCGGGGGCGACCGGGGCGATGGTCCGAACCCTGATCGGCTACCTGGAGGCCCGCGCCTGAACGCCGGGAGGGTCAGGAGGGGCGGCCCCGGGCGCGTTCGAGCATGTCGCGCATCATGTCGGAGGTGAGCGTGAAGTGCCTCTCGGCCAGTGAGCCCGCCCGCTCGGCGTCGCCGGCCGCGATCGCCTCGTAGATCTTCCGGTGCTCGATCAGCGCCCGCCGGTAGTCCTCGGGGTCGTCCTCCCCGTACGGCTCGACCGGGAATCCCAGGCTCACCCGCGTCAGCAGGTCCCGGCTGAGCGCGCTGATCTTCGGATTGCCCGTCGCGGCCAGCACGGCACCGTGGAAGGCCGCGTCGGCGGCCTGCTCCTGGCCCAGTGTGCGGGCCGCCGCGTAGCCGTCCAGCGCCGCCCGCATCGCCGCCAGGTCCTCCTCGGTACGGCGGAGCGCGGCGGTCCGCGCCACCAGCCCCTCCACCAGGCAGCGTATGTCGAACAGCTGCTCCATCTCGGGCCAGCGGGGCAGGAGCGTCCGGCGCACGGCGGAGGCGGTGGCCTCGGTCCAGCTCACCCGGACGTAGGCCCCGCCCGTCCGGCCCCGCTTGATCTCCACGATGCCCACCGCCTGCAGCCGGCCGATGGCCTCGCGGATCGTGGCGCGGCTCACGTCGAGGATCAGGGCAAGCTCGCGCTCCCCGGGCAGCCGCTCGCCGGGCAGGTAGTCGCCTATCGCGACGGCGGTCATCAGCCGGTCGGCGACCTCGGTGGCCACCGAGCGCACCCTGACGGGCCCGAGCGCGGCGGACCGGCCGGTGTCGTCCAGCACCCGGCCCAGCATGCGGGAGAGGTCGTCGGTGGTCGGGGGCGTCGCGTCGGGGTGCACATCCGGCACGTTACACAACCTCGTGATCCTAAAAAAGGTATTGTGCCCAGGCCATTAGTGCATAAGATGTCCGCAAACAGACATTCGTTGCACTTGGCGACATATGCCCCCACATGCTGTATGGAGGACCGCGGTGGCAATCCCCGAGCCGACCACCCAAGGTCTGGCCCCCTTCCGCGACTGGCGGACCTGGTACCGCGTCACGGGCGACCTGAACGCGGACAGGGCCCCGCTCGTCGTGCTGCACGGCGGCCCCGGCGCGGCCCACGACTACACGCTGCGCATGGCACGGCTGGCCGAGCGGGGCCGCGCGGTCGTCCACTACGACCAGCTCGGCGTGGGACTCTCCACCCACCTGCCCGACCGGGGCGCCGACTTCTGGACCGTCCGGCTCTTCCTCGACGAGCTGGACAGCCTGCTCGGCCACCTGGGCATCACCGGCGGCTACCACCTGCTGGGGCAGTCCTGGGGCGGCATGCTCGCCGCCGAGCACGCCGTACGCCGGCCCGGGGGACTCAAGGGCCTGGTCATCGCCGACTCGCCCGCCTCGATGGAGCTCTGGCGCGAGGAGTGCGACCGGCTGCGGGCCGGGCTCCCGGCCGAGGTGGAGCGGACGCTCCGCGAGCACGAGGCGGCCGGGACCACCGGCAGCCCCGAGTACCGCGCGGCGGAGAAGGTGTTCAACGCCCGGCACGTCTGCACGATCGTGCCCAACCCGCCGGAGGTCCTGGCCAGCGACGCCAAGACCGCCGAGGACCCGACCGTGTACCACACGATGAACGGGCCGACCGAGTTCCACGTCGTCGGCACCCTGCGGAACTGGTCGGTCGTCGACCGGCTGCACCGGGTGACCGCGCCGACCCTGCTCGTCTCCGGACGGCACGACGAGGCCACCCCTCGCACCGTGCAGCCCTTCGCGGACCACATCCCCGACGTCCGATGGCAGATCTTCGAGCACTCCAGCCACATGCCGCACATCGAGGAAGAGGAGCTCTTCCTGCAGGTGGTCGGCTCCTTCCTCGACTCCACGGACTAGGACCCCCATGAAGCGCACCATCACCGTCACGGCGAGCGCGGCCCTGCTCGCCCTCTCCGCGGCCTGCTCGGGAGGCTCCTCCCAGGCCGGACCCGCCGCACCTGCCGACCCCTCCCAGGCGGGCTCCGCGGCCTTCCAGGAGCAGCACAGGGGCGGCACGCTCCGCCTGCAGGCCAAGGCGGGGGACGGCACGCTCGACCCGCACATCAACTACAGCAACGGCAACTGGCAGGTCTTCCAGGCCATGTACGACGGCCTGCTGGCCTTCAAGAAGGTCGGCGGCGAGGCCTCCTACGACGTGGTGCCCGACCTGGCCGAGGCGATGCCCGAGGTCAGCCAGGACGGCAGGTCCTACACCTTCACCCTCCGCAAGGGCGTGAAGTTCGCCGGGGGCGGCGAGGTCACCGTCGACGACGTGGTGGCCTCCTTCGAGCGGATCTACAAGGTCTCCGGACCCACCTCGGGCACCTTCTACGCCGGGATCGTCGGCGCCGCCGACTGCGTCAAGAGGCCCAGGGAGTGCACGCTCACCAAGGGCGTGGTCGCCGACAGGGTCAAGAACACCGTCACGGTCAACCTGGTCAAGCCCGACTCGGAGTTCCCGCTCAAGCTCGCGCTCCCGCACGCGGCGGTGCTGCCGAAGGAGACCCCGGCCAAGGACCAGGGCAGCACGCCGATCGGCGGCACCGGCCCCTACACGGCGGTCTCCTACGACCCCAACAAGGAGCTCAGGCTCGTCCGCAACCCCAACTTCACCGAGTGGTCGCGCGAGGCGCAGCCGCAGGGCTACCCGGACGAGATCGTCTACTCCTACGGCCTCACCGCCGAGGCCGCGGTCACCGCGATCCAGAACGGCCAGGCCGACTGGGTCTTCGACCCGCTGCCCGCCGACCGGCTCGGTGAGATCGGCGCCAAGTACGCCTCCCAGGCGCACGTGAACCAGCTCTCGGCCTTCTGGTATCTCCCGCTCAACGTCAACCTCGCCCCCTTCGACAAGCCCGAGGCCCGTCAGGCGCTCAACTGGGCGATCGACCGCGACGCCGTGGTGAAGATGTACGGCGGGGCCAACGTGGCCCAGCCCGCCTGCACGCTGCTGCCGCCCGGCATCCCCGGCCACGCCGACTTCTGCGACTTCCCCAAGCCGGACCTGGCCAAGGCGAGGCAACTCGTCCAGAGCTCCGGCACCGCGGGCCAGGAGGTCTCGGTGGTCGTCGCCGACGACGACGTCAGCAAGCAGATCGGCGAGTACGTCCGCAGCACCCTGACGCAGATCGGCTACCGGGCCAAGCTCAAGGTCATCTCGACGAACATCCACTTCACCTACATCCAGAACGACAAGAACAAGGTCCAGGTCAGCGTCTCCCAGTGGTACGCCGACTACCCCGCGGCCTCGGACTTTTTGAACGTGCTGCTCTCCTGCGCGTCCTTCCGCCCCGGCAGCGACTCCAGCATCAACATCTCCGGCTTCTGCGACAAGGACGTCGACGCCCGGATCGCCGAGGCCATGACGCTGGACCGGACCGACAAGAACGCCGCGAACGTCAAGTGGGGCGAGCTCGACCGCGACCTGACCAAGGCGAGCCCGATCATCCCGCTGTTCACCCCCAAGCAGGTGGACTTCGTCTCCGCCCGGGTCGGCAACTACCAGTTCCACAAGCAGTTCTTCATGCTGATCTCCCAGCTCTGGGTCAAGTAGATGAGCACGGTGAACGGGGCCGAGACCATCCCTGTCGCCGCCGCCCCGGTCCGGCCAGGCGCCGGGCCGTGGCGGCGGGCCGCCCCCCGGATCCTGCGCAACCGCTCGGCGATGGCCGCGGGGGCCGGGCTGTTCCTCATCGCACTCGCCTGCCTGCTGGCCCCGGTATACGCGGGCCTGGTCGCGCACACCGACCCGTTCGTCTCCAACATCTCCGGCACCACGATCGTGGGCGGCCAGGAGGTCCAGGTCCTCCAGCAGAGCACCGAGGGCCTCGGTCTCGGCGTCACCCCGATCGGCCCGACCTGGGACCCGGCCCACTACCTCCTCGGCGCCGACAACCAGGGCCGTGACGTCATGGCCAGGCTCCTGTACGGCGGGCGCAACAGCCTGCTGATCGGCGTCTCCTCGGCCCTGCTCTGCTGCGCGCTGGCCACCGGGCTCGGCGTGATCGCCGGATACTTCGGCGGCTGGATCGACGCGGTGCTCTCCCGGTTCTTCGACGTGATCTGGGCCTTCCCCGTCTACCTGCTGGCCATCTGCCTGTCGGTGGTGCTGCTCACCAGCGGCCTGCACCTGGGGCCGGTCCACATCGACGCGGGCAGCCTCGCGCTGCCGGTCGTCATCATCGCGCTCATCTACGTCCCGTACGTCGCCCGGCCGCTGCGCGGGCAGGTGATGACGCTGCGCGGCAAGGAGTTCCTGCACGCGGCCGTGGGCCTGGGCGCGAGCGACTCGCGGATCATGCGCCGTGAGGTGCTGCCGAACATCCTGCCCACGGTCGTGGTGTTCCTGCCGCTGATGACCGCGCTCAACATGCTCACCGAGTCGGCGCTGTCCTTCCTGTCGGTCGGGGTCCAGTCGCCCGACGCGAGCTGGGGCACGATCATCAACGACGGCCTGGCCCTGCTCTACACCCGGCCGATGATCACGATCGCCGCCGGTCTGTTCGTCGCGCTGACCGCGGTCGCGCTCAACGTGTTCGGCGACGGCGTGCGCGACGCGCTCGACCCGAACGCCCGGCTGCGGGGAGGCGTCTGATGACCGGCTACATCCTGCGGCGCCTCGGCGCCGCGGTGCTCGTCCTCTTCGCGATCAGCGTGCTGGTCTTCCTGATCTTCTTCGCCACCCCGGGGGTGGATCCGGCGGCCCGTATCGCGGGCAAGAACGCCGACCCGGCCACGCTGGAGCAGGTGCGCGCGTCGTTCGGCTTCGACCGGCCGATGCCCGTGCAGTACCTGATGATGATGAAGCACCTCTTCGTCACCCACGACCTCACCTCGTTCGTCAACCGGGGCACGCTGGTGATCCCGCAGATCATGGCCGCGGTCCCGGTCACGCTCTCGCTCGTCGTGGGCGCCGCGGTGATCTGGATGGTGCTCGGCGTGGCGATGGGCACCCTGGCCGGCGCCATGCGCGGCACGGTGGTCGACCCGCTGGTCATGCTGCTCGGCGTCTTCGGCGTCTCGCTGCCGGTCTACTGGCTGGGCGAGGTGGTCAACCTGATCACCCAGAAGGAGCTGCACGACTCGGTCTTCTCCTGGGTGCCGCCGCTCGGCTACGTCCCGCTCTCGGAGAGCCCCGGACAGTGGGCGCTCCACCTGCTGCTGCCCTGGCTCACCCTGGCCCTGCTGTACGCGGGGATCTACGCCAGGCTGCTCCGCGGCGAGCTGATCCAGGCGCTCGGCGAGGACTACGTGCGCACCGCCCGCGCCAAGGGCCTGTCCGAACGGCGCATCCTGATCAGGCATGCCCTGCGCTGCTCGCTGATCCCGATCGTGTCGCTGTTCGGCCTGGACTTCGGCGCCCTCGTCGGCGGCGCCGCGCTGCTCACCGAGGTGGTCTTCGGCCTGCCGGGCGTCGGCAAGCTCACCTACCAGGCGCTGCAGAACCTCGACCTGCCCGTGATCATGGGTTCGGTCCTGTACGCGGCCTTCTTCGTCGTGCTGGCCAACGCCGTGGTGGACGTCCTGTACGCCCGGCTCGACCCGAGGGTGCGCCGTGCCTGACCAACCGCTTCTCGACGTCACCGATCTCCGGGTCCGCTTCCGCACCGGCGGGGGCCGGTTCACCGCCGTCGACGGCCTGTCCTTCTCGGTACGGCCCGGCGAGGTGCTGGGCGTGGTGGGGGAGTCCGGTTCGGGGAAGAGCGTGTCGATGCTCGGTGTGCTCCGCCTGATCCGCACCCCAAACGCTGAAATTTCCGGAAATGTCATCTTTCGCGGACGGGATCTGCTGGCGTTGGGGGACCGCGAGATGCGGGCGATCAGGGGCCGGGAGATCGCCATGATCTTTCAGGACCCGATGACCGCCCTCACCCCGGTCTACCCGGTCGGCCGGCAGATCGCCGAGCAGATCCGCGCCCACGAGAAGGTCTCCAGGAGGGCGGCCCGCGACCGCGCGGTCAGGCTGCTCGACGAGGTCGGCATCCCCGCCCCCGGCAAGCGGGTGGACTCCTACCCGCACGAGTTCTCCGGCGGCATGCGCCAGCGCGTGGTCATCGCCATGGCGCTGTCGTGCAACCCCGGACTGCTGATCGCCGACGAGCCCACCACCGCGCTCGACGTCACCACCCAGGCGCAGATCCTCGACCTGATGCGCCGCCTGCGCGCCGACCACGGCTCGGCGATCGTCATGATCACCCACGACATGGGGGTGGTCTCCGAGATCGCGGACGAGGTCCTGGTCATGTACGGCGGGCGCGCGGTGGAGCGCGGTCCCCGCAGGGACGTCTTCCACGCCCCCCGTCACCCCTACACCTGGGGCCTGCTCGACTCGGTGCCCCGGGTGGGCGGCCCGCGCGTCCGGCGGCTGCCCACCATCCCCGGCATTCCCGGCGTCTCGGCCGCAGGCTGCCCGTTCGCCGACCGCTGCGCCCACCGCCACGCCGCCTGCGACGAGGCTCCCCCGCTCACCGGCGCGGCCGGTCACCTCGACGCCTGCCGGCTCCCCGAGGAGGGCCGGGGCCTGATCCGGCGCGGCGACCGGGACGGAGGCCGGGACGGTGACCCGAGGGGGGACCGGCGCGGCGACCGGCGCGGCCAGGACTCGGCCCCGGCACGGAGTACCGCCCTCGTGGCGGATGAGGAACGGTGAGCGATCTGTGAACACAACGGACAAGACGGACAAGGCGTGCGTGGCAGACGCGACAGGCGGGGTGGACGCGACGCCCGGCCCCCTGCTCAGGGCGACCGGCGTGGTCAAGCACTTCAGGGGGCGGGGCCGACGCGGCGTGCAGGCCGTCAACGGGGTGTCGCTGGAGGTCCGTACCGGGGAGACCCTCGGCGTGGTCGGCGAGTCCGGGTGCGGCAAGTCCACGCTCGGCCGCTGCCTGGTCCGGCTGACCGACCTCACCGCGGGCACGGTGGAGTTCGACGGGCAGGACATCACCACCCTGTCCCGGCGGAGCCTCCGCCCGGTCCGCAGGGGCCTGCAGCTGGTCTTCCAGGACCCCTACGCCTCACTCAACCCGCGCCGCACCGCCGGTGACGCGGTCGCCGAGCCGCTCAGGATCCACGGTCACGGCGGTGCCGCCTCGGTCGAAAAGCGGGTCGCCGACCTGTTCGACCTGGTCGGCCTGGCCAGAACCCACCTGGACCGCTACCCCCACGAGTTCTCCGGCGGCCAGCGCCAGCGGATCGGCATCGCCAGGGCCATCGCCCTGTCACCCAGGCTGGTGGTGGCCGACGAGCCGGTCTCCGCGCTGGACGTGTCGGTGCAGGCGCAGGTGCTCAACCTCTTCGCCGACCTGCAGGAGGAGCTGGGGCTCACCTACGTCTTCATCGCGCACGACCTGGGCGTGGTACGGCACGTGTCGGACCGGATCGCGGTGATGTACCTCGGGGAGATCGTCGAGGTGGCCGAGGCCGAGGCGCTGTACGCCGCCCCCACGCATCCCTACACCCACGCCCTGCTCTCGGCGGTCCCGGAGATCGACGACGGGTCCGGGGCGCCGCGCCGCGAGCGCGTCGTGCTGACCGGCGACGTGCCCAGCCCGATCGACCGGCCCACCGGCTGCTCCTTCCACCCCCGCTGCCCGGCCGCCCGGGCGCGCTGCCGTACCGAGCGTCCGCCGCTGAATCACGTCGGCGGACGTCAGGTGGCCTGTCACTTCCCGCTGACCTCCCCGATTGGAGTCGGGGCCGGTCAGCATGGCAGGCTTTAGGGGTCGATCCGCTACAAGGGGAAGAGGCTACGGTGCGAGGCTGGCACGGATTGGACGACGTGCCCGAAGACTGGGGCAGGTCCGTCATCACGATCGGCGTCTTCGACGGGGTTCACCGGGGTCACCAGCAGATGGTCGCCCGCGCCGTCGCGATGGCCGCCGAGCTCGGGCTTCCCTCGGTGGTGGTGACCTTCGACCCGCATCCCGAGGAGGTCGTGCGGCCGGGCACGCATCCGCTCCGGCTGACCACGGCCCGGCACCGCACCGAGCTGCTCGCCGGGCTCGGCGTGGACGCGGTCTGCGTGCTGCCGTTCACGCTGGAGTTCTCCCGGATGACCCCGGACGAGTTCGTGCAGACCGTGCTGGTGGACCGGTTGCACGCGGCGGGGGTCGTCGTGGGGGAGAACTTCCGCTTCGGTCACAAGGCGGCGGGCGACGTCGAGACGCTGCAGACCCTCGGGGAGAAGTACGACTTCGTGGCCGAGGCGGTCCCGCTGGTCAGCAACGGGGAGGCCATCTCCTCCACCCTCATCCGCGACCGCCTCGCCGCGGGGGACATGGACGCCGTGGCGCTGGCCCTCGGCCGCCCGCACCGGGTCGAGGGCGTGGTCGTCCGCGGCTACCAGCGCGGCCGGCGGCTCGGCTTCCCGACGGCCAACGTGGAGCCGCCGGACTTCACCGCGATCCCGGCCGACGGCGTCTACGCCGGTTGGCTGCAGGGTGTCGCGACCGGCAACCTGCCCGCCGTCTACGGCGGCGAGCGCTGGCCCGCCGCGATCTCGGTGGGCACCAACCCCACCTTCGAGGGAGTGCCCCGCACCGTCGAGGCGTACGCGCTCGACCGTGACGACCTGGACCTCTACGGCGCCCACATGGCCGTCGACTTCGGGACCCGGCTCCGCGCCAACCTCAGGTTCGACTCGGTCGAGGAGCTCATCGAGCAGATGCGCGCCGATGTGGACGAGGCCCGCCGCCTCACCTCCTGACCTCGGCTCCGGCGCACCTCGGCCGGATGGCCGGTGCGCGTGGCCGTACAGCCGGGTCGTGACCCGCGAATGTGCGAGAGTCCGAGACCTGGTGGTAACCTGGCATGTCAGCTCTGTGACCGGTGGTGTCGAAACCCCGGCGCTGATCTCGCCACGGCGACTGTAGGCACGCACGGTCGCTCGGGCATCTGAAAATCGCGCGTGCCCGTAGAGGTTCAAGGAGAAACGTGTCGCTCGACACCGCCGCCAAGAAGCAGATCATCGGTGAGTACGCCAAGGGTGAGACCGACACCGGTTCCCCCGAGGTGCAGATCGCGCTGCTGAGCAAGCGCATCAGCGAGCTCACCGAGCACCTGAAGCTGCACAAGCACGACCACCACAGCCGTCGTGGTCTGCTGCTGCTGGTCGGCCGCCGCCGCCGGCTGCTCAAGTACCTGCAGAGCAAGGACATCGCGCGCTACCGTTCGCTGATCGAGCGGCTCGGTCTGCGCCGATAACGTTGTGAGGGAGCGGCGTTCACGCCGCTCCCTCATCTCATATGGGCAGGTGTCGGCGCGTCGCGCCGTTAAGACGCCGCCCCGGTGAGCAAAACTGAATAGCCGAGATAGTGCCCCGCGTCCGCACAGCAAGCGCGCCCCACGGCGTCGGAGGGCCGGTCCTCGGTAGTGGCCCCCGGTCATCATGGTGTGAGCCATACGGAACCGGGCGCTTCGATCGAAGACCGGCGCTGCACCTACGGGGAGCCGGCAAGAAGACGACTCAGGCGCATCACGCGCGCCTGAGTGGACGCGGGCGACCGACCCAGAGGAGGTCCCCCGTGGAGGGTGTCCACAGCAGTGAAGCCGTTATCGACAACGGCCCCTTCGGCACACGCACCGTCCGGTTCGAGACCGGCCGGCTCGCGCGCCAGGCGGCGGGTTCCGCCGTCGTCCACCTCGACGACGAGACGATGGTCCTCTCCGCGACCACCGCCTCCAAGAACCCGAAGGAAAACCTCGACTTCTTCCCGCTGACGGTCGACGTCGAGGAGCGGATGTACGCCGCGGGCCGCATCCCCGGCTCCTTCTTCCGGCGTGAGGGCCGTCCCTCCGAGGACGCCATCCTCACCTGCCGCCTGATCGACCGGCCGCTCCGCCCGTCGTTCGTCAAGGGGCTGCGCAACGAGATCCAGGTCGTGGCGACCATCATGGCGCTCAACCCCGACCACCTCTACGACGTGGTCGCGATCAACGCCGCCTCCCTCTCCACCCAGCTCGCCGGGCTGCCCTTCTCCGGCCCGATCGGCGGCGTCCGCGTCGCCCTGATCGAGGGCCGGTGGGTGGCCTTCCCGACCCACACGGAGCTGGCGAACGCCACCTTCGACATGGTGGTGGCGGGCCGCGTCCTGGAGGACGGCGACGTCGCGATCATGATGGTCGAGGCCGAGTCCACCCGTGACACGCTCAAGCTCGTCGCCGAGGGGGCCGTCGCGCCGACCGAGGAGACCGTGGCGCAGGGCCTGGAGGCCGCCAAGCCGTTCATCAAGGTGCTCTGCGAGGCGCAGGCCAAGATCGCCAAGGTCGCCGCCAAGGAGACCGCCGAGTACCCCCTGTTCCTCGACTACCAGGACGACGTCCTGGAGGCCGTGACCGGCGCGGTGAGCAGTGAGCTGGCCGCCGCGCTGACCATCGCGGGCAAGAAGGAGCGCGAGGCCGAGCTCGACCGGCTCAAGGCCCTGGCGGCGGAGAAGGTCGGCCCCGACTTCGAGGGCCGTGAGAAGGAGATCGGCGCCGCGTTCCGGTCGCTGACCAAGAGGCTCATGCGCGAGCGGGTCATCTCCGAGGGCGTCCGCATCGACGGCCGGGGCGTCAAGGACATCCGCCAGCTCAACGCCGAGGTCCACGTCGTGCCCCGGGTGCACGGCTCGGCCCTCTTCGAGCGCGGCGAGACCCAGATCCTGGGCATCACCACGCTCAACATGCTCCGGATGGAGCAGATGATCGACACGCTCAACCCCGAGCGCACCAAGCGCTACATGCACAACTACAACTTCCCGCCCTACTCCACCGGTGAGACCGGCCGGGTGGGCTCGCCCAAGCGCCGGGAGATCGGCCACGGCGCGCTCGCCGAGCGGGCCCTCGTCCCGGTCCTGCCGGCCCGCGAGGAGTTCCCCTACGCGATCCGTCAGGTCTCCGAGGCGCTCGGCTCCAACGGCTCGACCTCGATGGGCTCGGTCTGCGCCTCGACCATGGCGCTGCTCGACGCCGGTGTCCCGCTCAAGGGCATCGTCGCGGGCATCGCGATGGGTCTCATCAACGAGGGCGACGAGTACGTCACGCTGACCGACATCCTCGGTGCCGAGGACGCCATGGGCGACATGGACTTCAAGGTCGCCGGCACCAAGGACCTCATCACCGCGCTCCAGCTCGACACCAAGCTCGACGGCATCCCCGCCTCGGTCCTGGCCGCCGCGCTGAAGCAGGCCAAGGGCGCCCGTCTGGCCATCATCGACGTGATGCAGGAGGCCATCGACTCCCCGGCGGAGATGAACGCGACGGCCCCGCGCATCATCACGATCAAGGTCCCGGTGGACAAGATCGGCGAGGTCATCGGCCCGAAGGGCAAGATGATCAACCAGATCCAGGACGACACCGGCGCCGAGATCACGATCGAGGACGACGGAACCATCTACATCGGCGCCACCGACGGCCCGTCCGCGGAGGCGGCCAGGTCGGCGATCAACGCCATCGCCAACCCGCACATGCCGGAGGTCGGCGAGCGCTACCTGGGCACGGTCGTCAAGATCGCCGCCTTCGGTGCCTTCATCTCCCTCATGCCGGGCAAGGACGGCCTCCTGCACGTCTCCCAGATCCGCAAGCTGCACGGCGGCAAGCGCATCGAGAACGTCGAGGACGTCATGAACGTCGGCGAGAAGGTCCAGGTGGAGATCGCCGAGATCGACTCGCGCGGCAAGCTCTCCCTGGTGCCCGTCGAGGTCATCGAGAAGGAGGCCGCGGCCAAGGCCGAGGGCGGCTCCTCCGACGAGCCGGTCGCCTCCTCCGACGACCAGCCCCGGGAGGAGCGGCCCCGCCGTACCCGTACCCGGAGCAGCGGCGGCGGCGGCAACGGCAGCCGCGGAGGAGAAGACCGCAACTCGTGATGACCACCACTGCGTACCCCGGCCCCGACGGTGCCGGGGTCGTACGGCGCACCGTCCTCCCCGGTGGGCTCCGGGTGGTGACCGAGTCCATGCCGACCGTGCGTTCCGTCGCGGTCGGCATGTGGGTCGGCATCGGCTCGCGTGACGAGACCCCCGAGCACATGGGGGCCTCCCACTTCCTTGAACACCTGTTGTTCAAGGGCACCCCCACACGGGACGCCCTGGAGATCTCCGCAGCCATCGAGGGCATCGGCGGTGAGATCAACGCCTTCACCGCCAAGGAGTACACCTGTTACTACGCGCGGGTCCTGGACGAGGACCTGCGGGTGGCGATCGACGTGCTCGCCGACGTGGTGACCTCCTCGCTCATCACCCCCGAGGACGTCGAGGCCGAGCGTGGCGTGATCCTGGAGGAGATCGCCATGCACGACGACGATCCCTCGGACGTGGTGCACGAGCAGTTCTCCGCCGAGCTGTACGGCGACACGCCCATCGGCCGGCCGATCCTCGGCACGGTCGACTCGATCAACGCGGTCAGCCGTGACCGGATCGCGGAGTACTACCGGCGCTACTACCTGCCCACCCGCACCGTGGTGTCGGTGGCGGGCAACGTCGACCACGAGCAGGTCGTCGCCCTGGTCGCCGCCGCCTACGAGCGGGCCGGAGCCCTCGGCGGGGACGCCTCGCCGCTCGCCCCGCGCGTCTCCGGCCCCGGGGTCGAGACCCGCTCCGGCGTCCGGGTGCTGCACCGGCCGACCGAGCAGGCCAACCTGGTCCTCGGCACGACCGGCCTCACCCGCACCGACGAGCGCCGCTTCGCGCTCGGCGTGCTCAACGCGGCGCTCGGCGGCGGCATGTCCTCGCGGCTGTTCCAGGAGATCAGGGAGAAGCGGGGCCTGGCCTACTCGGCCTACTCCTACACCTCCGCCTACGCCGACACCGGCCAGTTCGGCATCTACGTCGGCTGCCTGCCCTCGAAGATCGACGACGTGCTGAAGATCTGCAACGAGGAGATCCTCCGGGTGATCGCCGACGGCATCACCGAGGAGGAGGTCGTCCGCGGCAAGGGACAGCTCCGCGGCGGCCTCGTGCTGGGCCTGGAGGACACCGGCTCCCGGATGTCCAGGATCGGCAAGGGCGAGCTGGTCTTCGACGAGCAGCTCACCGTGGACGACGTGCTGGCCAGGATCGAGGCGGTGACCCCGGACGAGATCACCGAGGTCACCCGTGACGTGCTCAGCCGCCCGACCACCCTCGCGGTCATCGGCCCCTACGAGGACAAGGACTTCAGCTGGGCTCTGAACGCCTAGCGATCCTCACAGCGAACGGCCCCGGTGCTCCCGCTCCGGGGCCGTCTCGCCCTCCCCGTCCCGGTGCGGGGACCCTTCCCGAGATCTCTTCCCGAGGTGTCCCCCGGTGGGGCCCGGAACGTGCCGGGCGAGGTCGGCGCGGCCCTGGGAGGGGGGAAGGTATAGCCTTGGGGCCGTGATCAGGGTTGGAGTTCTCGGCGCCCGAGGGCGTGTCGGTATCGAAGTGTGCAAGGCCGTGGCCGCGGCGGACGACCTGGAACTGGTCGCGGCCGTCGACAAGGGCGACCCGATCGAGGAGCTGGAGGGCTCCGAGGTGGTGGTCGACTTCACCCACCCCAACGTGGTCATGAGCAACATCGAGTGGTGCGTCTCCCACGGCATCCACACGGTGGTCGGCACCACCGGCTTCGACGCCGAGCGCCTGGCCACCGTGCGCGGCCGGCTTGAGACAACCCCCGGCGTCAACGTGCTGATCGCCCCCAACTTCGGTATCGCGGCCGTGCTGATGATGCACTTCGCCCAGCAGGCCGCCCGTTACTTCGACTCGGCCGAGATCGTCGAGCTGCACCACCCGAACAAGGCGGACGCGCCCTCGGGCACCGCGCGCCGTACGGCGGAGCTGATCGCCGAGGCGAGGCGCAGGGCCGAGGCCGCTCCCATGCCCGACGCCACCAGCGCCGAGATGGAGGGCGCGCGGGGCGCGGACGTGGACGGGGTCCGGGTGCACTCGGTACGGCTGGCCGGGCTGATCGCCCACCAGGAGGTGCTCCTGGGCGGTGACGGGGAGATTCTCACCATCCGGCACGACACCATGAACCGCTCGTCGTTCACGCCGGGCGTGCTGCTGGGGGTGCGCCGGATCGGCGAGATGCCGGGACTGACCGTCGGCCTGGAGCATCTGCTCGGCCTGTAGGCCGGGAACGCCGGCGCCGTGCCGTTCGTCGTCCGGGCATGACACGATCCCGGCTCACCTGCCCACTCTGCGCGGGCGCCGAGTTTCGTCGGAAGCACGGCAGGATCGACAGCCGATGAGGGGGATCACCTCCCACCGGATACCCCTCATGGTCTGCACGCGGTGCCGCTATATCCTCCAGTTCCATGACAAGCACTCGATCTTCGACTTCGCCGGAGATCCGCTGGGCCGAGCCGGGCGAGCTGCCGGGGCTCGCCGCGGTCGAGGTCGCGGCCGACGGGCTGTTCGCCCAGGTGGGGATCGCCTTTCCGGCGGGGACCACGATGATCGAGGAGACCGGCGACCCGTCGCGGGTCCTGGTCGCCGGTGATCCGCCGATCGGGTTCGCCATGATCGGCTGGGTGGACGGCACGGTCCACCTCGACCAACTCGCCGTCCACCCCGGCCACGGGCGCCGGGGCGTCGGCGGGCGCCTGCTGGAGGCGGTCTGCGACCACGCGGCCTCGGCCGGTTCGGCGGCCGTGACGCTGACCACCTTCCGGGACGTGCCGTGGAACGCGCCCTGGTACGCCCGGCACGGCTTCGCCGTACTCGACCCCGCCGAATGGGGGCCGGAACTGACCGCACTGGTGGCTCACGAACGGGACCTGGGCATCGACCTCGCCCCCCGTGTCGTCATGCGCCGATCCCGGTGAGAGGCGGCGCGGGGGCGGCCTGCGGTATAGGCGGGGATACGCCGGTGGGGCCACGTAACCCGAGGCTATTGCCGGGATAACAAAAGATCTTGCGATCGCCTCCGGCCCCGATCCCGTAGATCTTTCCAATACGCCCCAGTGGAGAGGGTGGACCGGCCGGAGGGGGTGCGCGTCGTGAATGTTCTCGAACCCCACCGCGGTGTGCCGAGCAGGCTACGGAGCGTTTTCCGGAGAGTCGCCGGTGGTGGAGAATCACTCCGAATGGGCGGGCGGCGTTGAACGGCCGATCTCGCGTGGGGCGGTCCGTGAAACCGTCGATTTCGATCCTGCGGCCATTCCGTCCGGATTGATTTCCCTCAACAAATCCCCGTTCGCCTTCTCGGGGCGCGCCGGCCATGGCGGCGCCGGACTTATTCGCCCGAGGCGGGTTTTGGCTTCCGCGGCTCCGGTCACTAAAAAGATTTTTATGCGCTCATTTGGTGATTCGTCGCCTGGTCCCCGCCGGACGGCGCCCCGGAGTGGCGTGACACGCCTCCTCGGGGCGGCCGAGACCGCAGCCCCGAGCGTCCACCGGCTCCGATGGATCGATCCAGGTGGGCGGGGCTGCCCCCGGTTCGCCCCGAGGCCGTTCGCAGCCGACGGTCCTAACGTTCGCTCGCCGAACGCTAACCATGTTCAAGCTCTCCTCTGGCCCGCTCCTCGTCGGCCACTCAATACGGTGCGGAGAAACCCAGACCAAAGGGTGCGGACAAAACCCGGACCAAGGAGGCGTTCTTGAACAGCTTACTGATGAACGCGCGTATGTTCTGGCGCCGGACCGTCGA
This sequence comes from Streptosporangium sp. NPDC004631, assembly GCF_053601935.1. Taxonomy (NCBI): domain Bacteria; kingdom Bacillati; phylum Actinomycetota; class Actinomycetes; order Streptosporangiales; family Streptosporangiaceae; genus Streptosporangium; species Streptosporangium sp. NPDC004631. The sequence goes on from NZ_JBSGCR010000019.1 coordinate 87,876, forward strand.
TTACGGCCAGGAGTATCGCCACCTGGCCAATGGTCAGTGGCCGCAGGCGCTGTTCATCTCCTGCTCGGATTCGCGGGTGATTCCGGCGCTGATCACCTCGGCGCGACCGGGTGACCTGTTCGAGTTGCGGAACGCGGGCAACATCGTGCCGCCGCACGACGCGCCGTCGGCCTCGGGGGAGGTGGCGACGATCGAGTACGCGGTCGGGGTGCTGGAGGTCCGCAACATCGTGGTCTGCGGGCACTCGCACTGCGGGGCGGTGGGGGCGGTGGTGCGGGGTGAGGACCTGTCGGCGCTTCCGGGGGTGAACGGCTGGCTGGACCTGGCGCGGCCGGGCCTGGAGGGAGTGTCGGGGCGGCCGCCGCGGGACCGGGCGCTGCTGGAGTTCGTGCAGCGGCACGTGGTCGCGCAGCTGCGGACCCTCAGCGCCTACCCGATGGTCAAGCGCGAGGTGGAGGCCGGGCGGCTGAAGCTGCACGGCTGGGTCTACCAGGTCGACACCGGCGAGCTGAAGGAGCTCGACGAACACGGCGAGTTCCGCTCACAGAACGCGTGGTGGTCGGCCCCGGCCGAACAGTGACAAGCACCTGACGGCAGCCGGCCGTTAGGTGACCCACCTCCGAGTTGTACGGCCCGCGTCACGCGGAACGGGCACGCGCCGACCGGGCACCTTCTTGAGCTCCATGTTCGACCCTGACGTTTTTTGTTCCGTTTGGTCTCCCGGTCACCCGGTGACTCGCCATCCGGCATCAATCCGGACGACGTCCTGGAGTGTCCTGACGCGTTTCCTCGGTGACCCACCGGTCGCCGGTCCCGCACCAGAAGACCCGTGGCAGCTCCCAAGCGCGCGGTGATCCCGTCTACGCCCCCGTACCCGCGGGGTCACCGGGTCTGCCACTCCGAGTGGCCCCGGGAGACGTCACCGGTATCCAGCCCTCCCCCAGGGGCCGAACCGGACGACGATCCCGGGGCCACACCCCCTCACTACCAGCAGCAAAGGAGCTGACCGTGATCCCCTTTCCGGGTACGCCGGTGGCTGAGCGGCTGAGCGCGAATATCTCCCGGCTGGACACGATCATCGCCATTGATCACCTCCAGCAGGCCCTGCACGGCCACGGTGTCTACACCTCCCTCGCCTACGAGGAGGGACAGCCGTGCCTGCACGTCAGAAACGATCTGACCATCTGGGCCGATCCGCACGGGCAGACGTTCTTCTGGTCCACCTGCCACGGTGAACGCGCCGAGCGCGGTCCCGTCGAGGAACTGGAGCGGGTCGCCCGCCGGATCGCCGAACGCTTCGCCGTCCCCCCCTCCGTGGCGGGGTCGGCGAGATGAGACCGGCGCGGCGGCCGGGCAGGGAACCGGTTCAGTGGGGGGCCCGTTTCCTGCGCCGCCGCGTCCTCCCGCGCGCCCCGGGGACGCAGACAGGTGGACGCGCGGACCAGGTGCAGGCCGGTCTGGGGTGGCACTCGACCGGCCTGCACCACCCTCCCGGAAGACCCCGGGAAACCCCTCCATGAGCCGCGTGGTGGCCGGAAGAGCCGACCTTCCGGCCGCCACGCTCCATCCCCGCGACAGGCACTCCGCGCGGAACACCGGCGGAGCGTCCGACCTGTCCTCCCGGCGCGTCTCGGGCCGCCGGCGAGGGACGGGCGATCAGTGGGCCGGTGACAGGCGTCCGTTCCGCGGGGCGTCCAGCGCGTTCTACAGGGCGCTCAGCGCCAGGCCGGCCGTGAACAGCAGGCCGTAGACGAGCTGGAACCGGCCGGTCTGCTGGAGTGTGGCGATCAACGCGGGGCCGGTGACGCCCCGCCTGACGGCCTTCACCGGGGTGATCGCGAGCGGGGCGGCGAGTACGGCCAGCGCCGCGAACGGCTCCCGCAGCGCCATGGCCGGTGCGATGACCAGCGGCAGCACCAGGCAGAGGGTGTAGAGGACGCGGGTCCGGTTGTCGCCGAGCACCACGGCCATGGTGCGCTTGCCCGCAGGGCCGTCGCCCACGATGTCGCGCAGGTTGTTGACCACCAGCATCGCGCAGGCCAGCAGGCCCACCGGGACCGAGGCCACGAGGGCGGTCCAGGGCAGCCGTTCGAGCTGCACGAACGTGGTGCCCGCCACCGCGACCAGGCCGAAGAACACGAAGACCGAGACCTCGCCGAGGGCGCGGTAGCCGTACGGCCTGGAGCCGCCGGTGTAGAACCAGGCCGCCGCGATCGACGCCGCGCCGACCAGGAGCAGCCACCACGCCCGGGTGGCCACGACCAGTGCCAGCCCGGCCACCGCGGCGGCCAGGAAGCAGCCGAAGGCCGCGGTGAGCACCTCGCGTGGTGACGCGGCCCCCGAGCCGACCAGGCGCATCGGGCCGACCCGTTCGTCGTCGGTGCCCCGCACGCCGTCGCTGTAGTCGTTGGCGTAGTTCACCCCCACCTGCAGGGCGAGCGCGACGAACAGGGCGAGAAGCGCCCGCCACCACACGGCCCCGTCGTGGCCGAGCGCCACCCCGGTGCCGACGGCGACCGGGACGACGGCGGCGGGAAGGGTGCGCGGACGTGCTCCGGCGATCCACTGGCTCGGGGTGGCCATGGTGCTGCGAGCTTCCTCTCCGGGGTTAGCTGATGTCGGTGGCCAGGCGGACCATCCGCACGGAACGGCCGATGTTCAGGACCCGCTCGGCTCCGTCCTCACCCCAGCCGGCCGACTCCAAAAAGCCCAGCACCGGGTGGTTGTCGGCGAAGACCCAGGTCACGATGGTGTGGTAGCCGTCCTCCCTGAGGTGGTCGACCGTGGCGTTCAGGAGGCGGCTGCCGTGGCCGCGCCGTACGTAGTCGGGGTCCACCAGGAAGGTGAGCATCTCACCCGTCGTGGTGGGGGTGAGATCGGGGTCCTCGGCCGGGGCGTGCGAGGCCAGGCCCGCCACCCGCTCCGCGCCCCGGGAGGCGGCGGCGGCCTCGATGCCGCCCGGCCCCAGCGCGGGGAAGGCGTCGGTGTCCAGCACGACCTGCTCCACCGCGACCAGCACCCGGTGGCGCGGGCTGGGCGGGGAGACGATCGCCTCGTCCCACTGCCGCCGCCAGAGCGCCTCCGCCGCCGCGCCGGTCATCTGCTCCAGCGGCCCCTCGGGAAGGAAACTCCGGTAGCCGTACTTCCAGGCGCGAATCTGGGTGCTCGTCACCGCGGCGACATCATCGTGCCGAGCCGCCCGCACGCCTACGTCTGCCATTTCGGCCCGCTCCTTCTCTGCCGTCTGCCGTCGCCTCAGGACACGCCGCCTCGCAGGTCTCGTGCCACGCGAGCGGGCATCAGGCGGGTGGATCCGCGAGACAGGCTCCTACACCGTATCGGGGAATCCGACTCAGGGATGACGCGAGTCTGTCTCGGTCTGACGCCGGGCCCGGTATGCCCTGGTCTTCGTGCGGTTGCCGCAGACCCTCATGGAACACCAGGAGCGCGAGCGGTTCTTGGAGGAGTCGATGAAGGCCCACTGGCAGGTGCTCTCGGCGCAGACCTTCAGCCTCGGCCACCTGCCGTCCGCGTGCGCGCCCATCACGGCCGCCGCGATCCCGGCCAGCGCGCCGGGCACCCCGGTGGAGACGGGTTCGAGGGCCGGTCCGGACGCGGTCAGCGCGACCCGTAACGGGAGCGCGGCGAACGGCCGGGACGGTCCAGGCCGCCGCTCCTCGCCGCCGTGGTCGCGGTCGCCGCCGGGGCCGTCGCCGTTGTCGGCGCGGTCGTGGGTGCCGTCGCGGTCGTGGTTGTGGCGGAGCGCCGCGCGCAGAGCCTCCCGCAGATCGGCGGCCAGGCTCACGTCGGCGTCGCCCGCGCTGTCTCCCGGCCCGATCAGGCCGCGTCCGCCGAGCCAGGCGGTCAGGGCCGCGGGTGACGGGATCGAGTCGGTGCCGCTCTCGACGTCGTAGGTGTTCACGAAGTCGCACACCAGGTCCGCGGGGTTGTCCATGTGGTCGCTCACCTCTCTGCGACCACTGTATGCCAGTAGGGGGTGGTGCTCATCGCGACACTTTCATAGTGCTTTAAGTGGTGTTGAACGGCGCGATACGGCTCCGCGCGCCGGCCTCCCGGCTCCGCGCGCCGGCCTCCCGGCTCCGCGCGCCGGCCCCCTGCCGGTAGGCCGATTCCCCGGGCCCCGGGGGGTGATCCGCCCGGCGGGGCCGCCCGGGAGGGGGCCCGCCGGAGCCCCGGTTCCGCACCGAGGTCGTTCTTCCGCTGACAACGGGCCTCCTTCCGCCGACAATGGGAGGGCATTACCGATCTTCGGCCCTGCCGGTCGGAAACCACCCACGGCGGGCGGTTCGGGCACCTGCGGTGACGAAGGCTCGATGACGAAGGCTCAGTGGCACAGGTTCAGTGACGCAGGTTCAGTGACACAGGGAGGACATGTCGTGAGTGGAAGCCTCGCGGTCGGAGATGTGGTCGAGGATTTCGAGCTCTTCGACGAGACCGGTACGGCCCGGCGCCTCACCGATCTTCTCACCAAGGGGCCGGTGGTCCTGTTCTTCTACCCGGCGGCCATGACCTCGGGATGCACGGCGGAGAGCTGTCATTTCCGGGATCTGGCGAGCGAGTTCGCCGAGGTCGGCGCGGGTCCGGTGGGCATCAGCCGCGACACCGTCGCCCGGCAGAGACGTTTCGCCGAGACCAACGCCCTGGGCTTCCCCCTGCTGTCGGATCCGGACGGCGCCGTGGCCCGCAGTCTCGGTGCCCGCCGTAACTTCGCGGTGGGCCCCTTCCTCACCCGCCGGATGACCTTCGTCATCGACACCGACCGCAGTCTCCTCGCGGTGATCCACAGTGAGGCCAGCATGCAGACCCACGCAGACCGGGCGCTGGAGGTCCTGCGGGCGCGCTCCGGAGCGTGACCGGCTGGAACGGCCCCGTCTTTTAGCCGCATCCTTTAAAGGTCCGGGGCGAGCACGCGGTGTAGCCGTGGTCATGACACGGAGACGCTGAGGGGAGACAGCGAAACCTTCGCTGGAGCCGGCGGGAGGATACATGGTCACCCTGGGACTGTTCGTTCTACTCGAAGCCAAGCCCGGCAAGGAGGCCGAGGTGGAGGACTTCTTGAGGGAGGCCCTCCCGCTTGTCGAGGCGGAGCCCGGGACCACCGCCTGGTTCGCGATCCGCCTGGGGACGACCACCTACGCCGTCTTCGACGCCTTCCCCGACGAGGCCGACCGTGACGCCCATCTGGAGGGCCAGGTCGCCGAGGCCCTGAGGCGGCAGGGCGGGCATCTCTTCGCCAAGGCTCCGGCCGTCAACAAGCTGGACGTCCTCGCCGCGAAACTGCCGAAGTAGGGATCCGTGGACCCCGGCTCTGATCTCACGTTGTCGCCGGAGTGTTAGGGCTGCGGAGGGAGAGGGTGGGTGTAAACCAGGCGGAATCGGTCGCCGGGGATGACGATGTCGCTGGTCTCGACCGGCCGGTCGCCGGCCCAGTGGGTGCGTTCCACGTGCAGGACGTGAACGCCCGCCGGGAGGGCGAGGGTGTCGCTCTCCGCGGGCTGGGGGACGCGGGTGTAGACCTGCTCCACTATCTCGGTGACCTTGACCCCGGCGGCGGACAGGCGGGCGATCAGGCTGCGGGGGGTCTCCTCGGCGGCGGGTTCGCCGAACCCGGCGGGCTCGTAGGAGGTGGCGAGCTGCAGCGGCCTGCCGTCACCGCGCAGGACGTAGCGGGTGCGGGTCACCGGGACCGAGCCGTCCAGCCGCAGGCGCTGGGCGATGTCGGGGGTGGCCTCGGCGCGCTCGATCCGCCACTCCCGGGTGGTGCGGGTGCCCTGTGTCTGGACGTCGGCGCCGACGGGGGCATGGTGGTCGTGGAAGCGCCAGCGGTGCAGTGGGAGCAGCGTGGGCCTGGCCCTGACGTAGTGACCGGAGCCGACGCGGCCGACGATCAGGCCCTCGGTGGCGAGCACGCGGAGTGCGTGGCGGGCGGCGGTCTCGCCCACGCCGTACTTGCGGGTGAGCTGGGCGCGGGAGGGGATCGGCGCGCCGGGGGAGAGGGAGCCGTCGACGATCTGGCGGCGGATATCGGCGACGACGCGCAGGTAGACCGGATCGGAGCTTGCCACGTGTCCATCCCTGGGTTTGACGGGCGTCGCCCCATCCTGACGTATTCGGCGCACAACTCAGGGTAATGGCGGCAATTTGGAACTCCAACTTTGCGTGGCGCCGAGAAAGGGGCTGAAAATATCTCAGAGTCCATGTAACGCCCGCGTAAGTGCCCGCGATTCAACGGTAGAGGTCGTCGGTGTGTGTACCCCCGAGCACATACCGGCGGCCTCTTCGGCGCCCGCGGAGCCGGGAGGGCCGGATCGGGCCGCCTCGGGCGGAGAGGGTGTCCGAAACGCCGCCCGACGTGATCGCGGAGACCGGAACGTCGTGTCCCGCGGGGGTCCCGGCGGCCGGCGGCACCCCCGGGCACCTCGGCCGCCCCAGGCCCCGGCCACCGCTCGCATATTCGCGTGTACGGTATGCAGTAGGTGTGGTGGGGAGATATTCCCCCTTGGCCCCATCGGTGTACAGAGGCTAGGCGGGGTGGCGGGGTCTACCGTTTCTACGGATCCGGGTAGCGTTCGGTTTATGGCAGCGCCAACTGGAACCTCCGACGCCCCTTTCGGCCGCATGCTGACCGCCATGGTCACCCCGTTCACCGACGACGGCGAGGTCGACTACGAGGGAGTGCGAAGCCTGGCCACCTATCTGGTGGACGAGCAGCGCAACGACGGCCTCGTGGTGAGCGGTACCACGGGGGAGTCCCCGACCACCTCCGACGAGGAGAAGGAGCGCGTCCTGCGTGCCGTTGTCGAGGCGGTCGGTGACCGTGCCACGATCGTGGCCGGCGCGGGCACCAACGACACCCGGCACAGCGCCGAACTGGCCCGTGCCGCCGAGCGCGCCGGGGCCCACGGCCTGCTGGTGGTGACGCCCTACTACAGCAAACCGCCACAGGAGGGGCTCTACCGGCACTTCACCGCCGTGGCCGACGCCACCGGCCTGCCGGTCATGCTCTACGACATTCCGGGGCGCAGCGGTGTGCCGATCCAGTCCGACACCCTCGTCCGGCTGGCCGGGCACGAGCGGATCGTCGCGGTGAAGGACGCCAAGGCCGACCTGTTCGCCGGGTCGCAGGTGATGGCCGCCACCGACCTGGTCTTCTACTCGGGTGACGACACGCTCAACCTGCCGTGGCTCTCGGTCGGGGCCGCCGGGTGCGTCAGTGTCGTCGGGCACGTCGTGGGCGCGGAGATCGCCGCGATGATGGAGCTGTACCGCTCGGGTGACGTCGCGGGCGCGCTGGCCGTCCACCGCAGGCTGCTCCCGGTGGTCTCCGGGATCATGACGCAGGCAGGTGGCGCGATCATGGCGAAGGCGGCGCTCACCCTGATGGGGCGGTCCGCCGGCCCGGCGCGATCGCCGCTGACGGAGGCCACCGAGCAGCAGATCGCGCGGCTGCGAGAAGACTTGATCGCGGGCGGCGTGAAGCCGTCCGACGGGGTTGTGTCATGAGCAGGAACGTCGCGGCCGGTATCGGCCGCAGTGGGGAGGAACGGGAGTTTGAGCGACAGAGAACAGAGCGGTTCGCCGGGAACGGGAGTGCTCGGCGAGGGAGCAGTCCTGCCATCCGAGGGAGCCGCCACCGCCTATGAGAAAGGTGTGGCCGCATGAGTCACCCCCATCCCGAGCTCGGGCCACCGCCGCGGCTTCCCGACGGCGCACTCCGCATCGTCGCGCTGGGCGGCCTTGGTGAGATCGGCCGCAACATGGCGGTGTTCGAGTACGACGGCCGTCTGCTGATCGTCGACTGCGGGGTGCTGTTCCCCGAGCCGGACCAGCCGGGCGTCGACCTGATACTGCCCGACTTCGAATACATCAGGAACCGCCTGGACGACGTCGAGGCGGTGGTGCTGACCCACGCGCACGAGGACCACATCGGCGCCGTGCCGTACCTTCTGCGGGAGCGCCGTGACATCCCGATCGTGGGGTCCAGGCTGACGCTGGCGCTGATCGAGGCGAAGCTCACCGAACATCGCATCCAGCCGGTCAAGGTCGGGGTCGTCGAGGGGGAGCGGCGCCGGTTCGGGCCGTTCGAGACGGAGTTCCTCGCCGTCAACCACTCGATCCCGGACGCGCTGGCCGTCGCGATCCGGACACCCGCCGGCATCGTGCTGCACACCGGCGACTTCCGGATGGACCAGCTGCCCAGCGATGGGCGGCTGACCGACCTGGGGGGCTTCGCCAGGCTCGGCGCCGAGGGCGTCGACCTGCTGATGTCGGACTCGACCAACGCCGAGGTGCCGGGCTTCGTCACCAGTGAGCGGGAGATCGCGCCGGTCATCGACGAGGTGGTCCGCACCGCTGAGAAGCGCGTGATCGTGGCGAGCTTCGCCTCCCACATCCACCGCGTCCAGCAGGTCATCGACTCGGCGGAAAAACACGGCCGCAAGGTCGCCCTGGTCGGCCGTTCGATGATCCGCAACATGGGCGTCGCCCGCGACCTCGGCTATCTGAGGGTGTCGCCGGACGTCATCGTCGACTCCAAGGAGATCGAGGGCTGGCCGCCGGAGGACGTGGTGCTGATCTGCACCGGGTCCCAGGGCGAGCCGATGGCGGCGCTGTCGCGGATGGCCAACCGCGACCACCCGATCCGGGTGGCCGAGGGCGACACCGTGCTGCTGGCCTCCTCCCTGGTGCCCGGCAACGAGACCGCCGTCAACAAGGTGATCAACGGGCTGAGCCGCTGGGGCGCCCGCGTGGTGCACAAGGGCAACGCGAAGGTGCACGTCTCCGGGCACGCCGCCGCGGGCGAGCTGCTCTACGTGCTCAACCTGACCCGGCCGTCCAACTTCATGCCGGTGCACGGCGAGTGGCGGCACCTGCGGGCGCACGCCAAGCTCGCCGCGCTCACCGGGGTGCCGGACGACCACATCGTGATCGCCGAGGACGGCGTCGTGGTGGACCTGATCGACGGCCGGGCGAAGATCGTGGGGGCGGTCCCCGCGGGTTACGTCTACGTGGACGGCACCTCGGTGGGCGACGTCACCGACTTCGCGCTGAAGGACCGGCGGATCCTGGGCGAGGAGGGCTTCATCTCCGTCGTCGTGGTGGTCGACACCGGCACCGGCAAGCTGACCGCGGGCCCGGAGATCCACGCCCGTGGATCGGGCATCGACCCCGACCGGCTGGTCGAGATCCTCCCGCAGCTTGAGAGGGCTCTGGAGGAGCACGCGGCCGACGGTGTGGTCGACATCCAGCAGATCCGCCGGGTGGTCCGCAGGACCGTCGGGCGCTGGGTCAGCGACACCTACCGGCGCCGCCCGATGATCATCCCCGTGGTGATCGAGGTCTGATCTCCATCCCGTACGGCGGCCCCACCGACCGCCGTACGGGATGCGCCTGCTCACGATCGTCCCGGCCGTCCCCGAGGACCGGTGATCGAGGTCGCGGCTAGTGGGTCGGGATCCTGCTGGCCAGCAGGATCCCGAGTTCCAACCGGCTCCGGGCGCCTACCAGGGTCATCACCCTGGAGACGTGGCGCTGTACCGTGCGTGATGAGATGTCCAGCTTCTTACCGACGGTGTCGTCGGTCAGGCCGCTCGCCAGCAGTCGAAGTACCTCCGCCTGAAGTTCGTTGACGAGCCCCCGTTCCTGACAGATGTCCAGCCATGTCGTGGCCTGGTGATTTCGGCTGCTCACAGGTGCTTGTGCCAGCATTCAGTCTCCCCGTTGCCGCTGTCTCCCCGTTGAAGGTCTTGCTTGGTGCTGACCTATCACACTAGGAGGAGTGTCTTTCTGGCAATAGCGGGATATCCCTGTTGACAGAGGGGAATTTCCCTATAATCGAATGGATACTCAGCGTTACCGTGATTCGAAGAAGGCGAGAATGGCCATCACTCGCCGGTGGATTCCTTCTTCGACCGGAATGTCCAGTCTTTCCAGGATTCGGGTGACATGTGCTTCCACGGTCTTGCGGCTGAGATGGAGCTTCTCGCCGATGGCCTGGTTGGTGAGCCCCTCGGCCATCAGGCCGAGCACCTCGTGCTCGCGCGCGGTCAGCCGTCCCACGGTGTGCGCGGCGCGCTGGCGCGTCATGAGCGCCTGGACGATCGCCGGGTCGATGACCGCGTCCCCGGCCGTGATGCGGTGCAGCGCGTGGACGAGGTCGGCGATGTCGAGCAACCGCTCCTTCAGTAGATAGCCGAACCGTCCCTCCCCCGAGTTCACCATCTCCAGGGCGTAGTTGAGATCAAGGTGCAGGGAGAGCAGGAGCACCCCCTTGCCGGGAAACTCCGCCCGGATCCGCTGCGCCGCGACGACCCCCTCGTTCGTGAAGGTGGGCGGCATCCGGATGTCGAGGATGACCACGTCGGGCTCGTGCTGCCGGACCAGGCCGAGAATGGCGGTGGCGTCGGCGGCGGTGGCGGCGACCTCGATGCCGGCCTGCCGCAGCAGCGCGGCCGTGCCGGCCCGGATCAGTGCGGTGTCGTCGGCGATGATGACACGCACGGGATCACCACCCTGACCGTGGTGCCGCCGCCGGGCGGGCTGCTCAGCTCGAATGTGCCGCCCGCCACTACGGCCCGCTGAACCATCCCGGATATGCCATGCCCCTCTCCCGGGACGGCGCCGCCGATCCCGTCGTCGCTTATCTCCAGCACCAGGTCCTGTCCGGTGCCCCGGCACGTCACCAGAACGGACTGGGCCTGGGCGTGCCTGGCCACGTTGGTCAGGGCCTCGGCGACCACATAGTAGATGGCCTGACCGACATCGGGCGGCAGGTCCGCCATCGGCTCGGCGTAGAGGGTGACCGGCACCGGTGAGCCGGTGGCCAGACGTTCCAGGGCGGCGGGCAGTCCGCGCAGTCGCAGCACCTCCGAGGCGTCACCCGCGGCGAGCCTGCGCAGGTCCTCCAGGGCCTCGCGGAGCTCCTCCATCGCGGTGTCGAGCGATCGGACGACGTCGGGCTCGGCCGCATTGGTGCGTGCCAGGCGGACGGCTATCGCGGCCTTGAGCATCCGCAGCTGCGCCCCGTCGTGCAGGTCCCGCTGGATCGCCTGGAGCGCCGCCGCGGTGCGGGCGTGCGCGTCGCGGCGCAGATGGTCGCGCTCCTGCCTCGCGTGGTCCAGCCAGGTGTAGAGGGCCCCCGCGACCACGGCGGGCGGCAGCATGACCAGGACGGTGACACCCACCGCGTTGAACGGCAGCCGCGTGGCCTCGACCACGCTGGGGGGCAGCGCCACCGGGGCGACGGTCTCCACCGCCATCTGCAGGGCGATGATCGAGGCCAGGATCCTCGTCGACCAGAGGGAGCGCCCCGGGCCCCTGTGCCGGCGCCGGACGACCACCCACAGCAGCGCGCACGCCAGCAGGGCCACGTGCAGGTGGGCGACGATCCGGATCGGCGAGGAGAACAGGGTGGGCTCCAGCGACAGGCAGGTCATGCACGGTTCGCTGGGATCCCGGTCACCGAGCAGATAGTCGGGGGCCAGGGTGAACGGCAGCAGCCAGGCGAGGACGAGGGTGCCGCGTTCCAGCCGGTCGCGTCGCTCTCCCTCGGACGGCAGCACGACCGCGTGCACGAGAAACGTCGCCGGGAGCGCGTGCACCACGGTTGCCAGGGTCTGCGCGATCCCCGGGGGCAGGAACAGCAGGCCTCGCAGGGTCCAGGCCACCCCGGTCAGCAGGAAGAGCATGCCGGTCCGGCGTCCGGGCGGCTGCTGGATCAGCACGATGCCGCATCCGGCGAAGGACCAGCCCAGCACCAGCACCGTGGCGGGGAACGTCGTGCTGTTCGGCTCGGCACCCATGACGACCATGAGGGTTCCGGAGGCGATCCCCACCAGCGCACCCGAAATGATCAGCGGGACGCTCCAGTGAGGAGCCGACGCCAAGAACGTGGAGATGTCCCATTGCGAGGCTCTCTTCTGCCGAGCATCCAGCATCAACCGCCTCCTCAGCAAAGTCGCGGGCCGGCGGCAGAATATTTTTCTGACTCGGCAACCAACGGTGAGGTACAGGAGTGATCTTGTCGTTCGAATGCCGTAAGGTCAATTCCTTAACTCTGGTGGATTATAAATGGTTTTCGAACGCTTTGGGCGGTTGAGTATTTAGCGTAATGACCTCAGTAATTCACCGGCATTCGATCATGCCGATCTTGATGGCGGTCACCACCGCCGTCGTCCGGTTGGGCGCGTCCAGCTTCAGCAGCACACTTGCGACCAGCCGTTTCGCCCCGTGTTCGGAGATCGACAGCCTTCTGGCGATCTGCCGGTTGCTCAGCCCCTCGGAGAGCAGGTCCAGTGTCGTGCTCTCCCGGGGGGTCAGGTTGACCTGGCGGCGGCCGGTGGGCGCCGCGGCCTGGGAGAGCAGCTCCCGGGCGAGCCGGGCGGGGATCGGCGTCTCCCCGGCCGCCACGCGACGCAGGGTGTCCCCGAGCGAGTCGGCCGTCAGCTCCTGCTGGACCAGAAACCCGTCACTGCGCAGCGACGCGGCGAAGGCCGGGTCTCTCACCTGCGTCTCGTCGAGCAGCATCAGGACCTTCAACCGGGTTCCCTGTCCCACGGGCTGGGTCCACGAACTCGTCAAAATCACGATGTCCAGGCAGTCGTCCGAGGCCAGCCGCTCGACCTGGGCCGCGCTCGCGCACTGATGGACCTGGCCGACGGAGGGCAGGTGGCGCAGGACCGTTTCAAGCCCGCGCTGGAGCAGCTCGTTGCCTACAAAGATCGCGACGTTGAGCTGCGTGGTCTCCGTGCGTTCAACCGGTTTGAAAAACATAACCGAATCAAATCGTCGGCGTACCCCGGCACGCTAGACGGTTGGCGAGTTCCGGACACAGGTGGGCAAAGGTTGCCAGTCCGGCGGCGACACGTCCCCCCAGCTCGGTGAAGCCCGGCCGCCAGGCGACGAATCCGGTCCGCCGCTCGGTGCCCGGCTCGCCCGGTACGCCGACGAACCCGCCACCGGCCGCGGTCACCAGCGCCCGCCCGGCCGCGACGTCCCAGACGAACACGTCGGCGTTGGCGGTGAGGTCGGCCCGGCCGCAGGCCACCCAGGCCAGGGCCAGCGCCGACGAGCCGATCCTGCGCAGGTCCGTCGTCTCCAGCAGATCGGCGAAGAGCTCGAACTCGGCCGCGTCCCGCAGCCCGGCGGTCGGGATGTCGGTGAGCACCATCGGCGGCGAGTCCGGCGCGGCGGGTGCGGCGGGACCCTGCGGGGAGCCGGGTACGGCGGGTGCGGGTGCGGGTGCGGGTGCGGATGCGGATGCGGATGCGGATGCGGATGCGGATGCGGATGCGGATGCGGATGCGGATGCGGATGCGGATGCGGATGCGGATGCGGATGCGGATGCTGGAGTGGACGGAGGAGAGGGTGGATCCGTTCCCAGGAGGTGGCCGTTCAGCCGGAGCTCACCGCCCACGGCGGTGAAGAGCTCGTCGCGGACCGGGTCGTAGACCACCCCGCCGACCAACCGGCCCCCCACCTCGACCCCGATGGAGACCGCGAACAGCGGGACCCCGCGGGCGAAGTTGTACGTGCCGTCGATCGGGTCCACGTACCACCGGACGTCTCCGGACCCGCTGACGCCGGACTCCTCGCCGACGACGGTGCCCACGGTGAGCATCGCCCGGATCACGGCCTCGGCCTCGGCGTCGATCTCGGTGACCATGTCGTGCGCGGCGCCCTTGGTCCTGAGGGTGACCCCGGCGCGGCGGCGCTCGATCACGTGGCGCCCGGCCCGCACGCCGGCCTCGGCCGCGAGGGCGACCAGGGCCTCGGGGGTGATCGAGGACTCCGGGGTGGCCGGGGGCTCCGGGGTGAAGGTCATCATCCCACGCTAGCGACGACCGGGCGGCAGGCCGATGTGCCTTTTCGGGTATGGCCGGGCGTGCAGCCACAAGGGCGGCCGTTCGAGGCTTACGGAGCATGATCGGCGCCGGGCACCCTTGAGCCCATGACGGGCGGTAATCGAGAAACATGGGGCCTGAACGCCCCTCGCGACAAGTCACTTGAGCACTGGGAGGCCGAGCAGGAGGTCATCGGGCCGGGCCTGCAGGCCGTGATGCTCTGGTCGGCCCTGTGCGTGGAGACGGCCGAGGGCGCCGTCCTGACCGACCTCGACGGCAACCGGATTCTCGACTTCCAGGGCGCGGGCGGAGTGAACTCCATCGGCCACGCCAACCCCCACTTCGTCAGCGCGCTCAGCGCGCAGCTGGCGATCTCACCCGCCGGGGCCTTCGGCTCCCACGCGCGCCGGGAGATGACGCGGGCCGTACGGGACCTTCTGCCCGAACCGCTGGACCGCATCCAGCTCTACAGCGGCGGGACCGAGGCGGTCGAGGCCGCGCTCCGGCTGGCCAAGTCGGTCACCGGCAAGTACGAGTTCCTGTCCTTCTGGGGCGGGTTCCACGGCAAGTCGCTCGGCAGCCTGGCGCTCACCGCGGGGGCCAGGTCGGGCCTCGGCCCGCTGCCGGCCGGCAACTTCAGCGCGCCGTACGCCAACTGCTACCGCTGCCCGCTGAAACTCAAGCCGGACTCCTGCGGGCTGGCCTGTGTGGACCAGGCCCGTGAGGTGATCAAGCAGAACTCCACGGGCGCGCTCGCCGCGCTGGTGGTCGAACCGGTCCAGGGGCGCTCCGGGAACGTCGTCCCGCCGCCCGGCTACCTCCAGGCGCTCGGCGAGGTGGCGAAGGAGTTCGACGCGCTGCTCATCGTGGACGAGATGATGACCGGTTTCGGGCGGACCGGCGCCGCGTTCGCCTTCCAGCACGACGGGGTGGTCCCCGACATCGTCACCGTCGGCAAGGGCATGGGCGGCGGCTACCCGGTCACCGGGGTCATCTCCACCGCCGAGCACATGTCGGCGCGGCCGTTCGCCGACCCGAGTGCCAGCTCCTCCAGCTTCGGCGCGTTCCCCATGGCCTGCCGGGCCGTGGCCACCGTCGTCGACGTGCTGGTCGAGGAGGATCTCGCCGACCACACCGCGAGGCTGGGCGCCGAACTGCTTGAGGCGCTCCGCCCGCTCACCGAGGAGGCCCCTCTCGTCGGTGATGTCCGGGGCGTCGGCCTGGCGATCGGCATCGAGCTGGTCGCCGACAAGACCACCCGGGAGCCGGTCTCCGGCCAGGTGCTGCGCCGGACGTTCCTGGAACTCCTGGAGGCCGGGGTGCTCGTCATGACCGGTGGCAACACGCTGCGGCTCTACCCCCCGCTGAACATCGGCCGGGACCAGGCCCTGGAGGCCGTCGAGATCATTCGCCGTACCCTGATCGGAGGCGCCGCATGAGAGTGGCCATCGCTGGATTCGGTACGGCCGGCACCGCCAGGCTCGGCGCCTACCGCCAGGTCGCCGGGGCCGAGGTGGTCGCGGTCGTCGACCCCTCGCCCACCAGGCTCGCCGAGGCCAGGGACCTCCAGCCGGGGTTGCGCACCCACCTGAGCCTGCCCGAGCTGTTCGCGGCGGACCGGGTCGACGTGGTCGACGTCTGCACCCCGCCCTCCTCGCACGCCGAGCTCACCACCCGGGCGCTCGCCGCCGGGGCCCACGTGATCTGCGAGAAGCCCGTGGCCTTCCGCGCGGCCGACGCCCGCGCGCTGGCCGAGGCCGCCACCCGGGCGGGCCGGCTGCTCTACCCCGCGCACAACTACCTCTTCTCCCCGATGATGCGGATGCTCACCGAGGCGAGGGAGGAGGCCGGCACCCCGGTCACCGCGACCATCCGGATCCGCCGGGCCACCCACGCGAGGGGCGTCGGCTCCTGGCGGCCCGACTGGCGGCGCGACCCGGCGGTGGCCGGGGGTGGCATCCTGCTGGATCACGGCTCGCACTGCGTCTACATGGTCACCCGGCTGTTCGGGGGGCGGCCGACCAAGGTCAGGGCGACGGCGCGGTGGCAGGCCGACGGCCTGGACGAGGCGATCAACGTCCGGCTCCACTTCCCGGACGGGAACGCGGAGATCGACCTGAGCTGGGTGGACGACGCCCGCGCCAACCATTACGGGCTGTCCGGCCCGACGGGGAGCCTCGACATCACCGACGGAGTGGCCGTGTTCACCGGGTCCCGGGGTGGCGAGCGGCGGACGCTCGACTCGCCGACCCGCAGTTCCACCCACGAGGAGTGGTTCGCCGACATGTTCGACGACTTCACCCGGATCGCGGGGTGCCCCGGCCGGTGGGGCGGCCCGCTGGACGAGATCCTCTCGACAGCGCAGATCATCGAGGCCGCCTACAGGTCGGCCCGGTCGGACGGCCGTCTCGTCGCGCTCGGGGAGGGGTGAGCCGTGTGGTTCGCCGGGGTCGCCTGGAGCCCGGAGGGCTACGACGTCACCGTGGTCGACGAGGCGGGGACGCCCGTCGCGGTGAGCCGGTTCGCCGCCACCGGGATCGACGAGCCGGTTGGCTTCCTGCGGTCGCTGGCCGAGCGGTCGGAGGTGGTCACCGTCATCGACAGCACCAACGGGGTGCTGGACGGGTCGCTGATGGCGGCCGGGCTCGACGTCTACCGGGCCGACCCGTGGGACACGCCGGTCAGGCCGGCGTCCGGGCCGGTCCCCTCCGACACCCTGGCCAGGCTCGGCCTCGACGCCCTCGCCAGGCTGACCAGGCTTGACATCGGCTCGGGAACGCTCGGCGGCCGGGACGACGAGGCCGACGCCGACATCAGGCGCAGCGAGCCGCTGGCACGGCGGCTCACCGCCCAGGGCGGCCTGCTGTTCCACGGCAGCCGGGCCCTGCCCAGGGTCGCCCTCACCTTCGACGATGGCCCGCACCCGGTGCACACCCCCCGCGTCCTGGACGTGCTGCGCCGCTACCGCGTCCCGGCCACCTTCTTCTGCGTCGGCCTGCACGTCCAGGCGTTCCCCGACCTCGTCCGCCGGATCGTGGACGAGGGACACCTGCTGGGCAACCACACCTGGTCCCACCCCTACCTGCCCGACCTGTCCAGACAGGAGGTCTCGCGCCAGATCGGCCGGACCGGCGAGGCGATCGACCGGGCGGGCGGCGGGACGCCCGTCCTGGTCCGCCCGCCGTACGGGGGGCGCTCGCCGGAGGTGCTCACCTGGCTGGCCGAGGAGGGCCTGACCACGGTGCTGTGGGATGTCGAACCGTGCGACTGGGCGATGGGCGGCGCGGCGGCGATCGCCGGGCAGGTCCTCGACCAGGCCGACTTCGGGTCGGTCATCCTCCTGCACGACGGAGGGGGCGACCGCTCCCAGACCGTGGAGGCGCTGCCCGGGATCCTTGAGTCGATGATGGCGCGCGGCTGCCGGTTCGTGACGGTGGACCGGCTCGCTCCGCTGCGGGTGTGAACGGAAGAGGACATGGACCTTCGAATCAGCGTCGTGATCATGCACCACCCGTCCCGGAGCCACCGGCTGCCCCGTCTGATGGGCGCGTGCGCGCCGCTGAGGCCGAGGGTGGTCGCCGATCCCGATCCGACGGGACCGCCCAGCCCCCTGCGTACCGCGAAGCGCGCCTGGGCCGCGGTTCCCGACGACGCCACCCACCACCTGGTCCTGCAGGACGACGTGGCGCCGACGGCCGGGTTCGCCGGGTATCTGGCGGACGCGATCGCCCGCAGGCCCCGGCACGCGGTGGCGCTGTACTCCAACTGGAACAGCCCGCAGAACTCCTATCTGGTACGCCGCGCCGCGGCGGCGGGGTCCCCGTGGGCGCCGCTGTCCCCCGCCGAGTGGACGCCCACCCAGGGCCTGGTGCTGCCCGCGGCCCACGCCCGCGAGCTGGCGGCCTTTCTCGCCCCGATCCCCGACGAGATCCGCGACGACGACGAGATGATCGCACTGTTCTGCCAGGAGCGCGGGATTCCCGTGGCGGCGACCGTGCCGCACCTGGTGGACCACGCCGACGAGCTCACCATCGCCGGGCACCCCGGCTCCTTCCACGCGACGGTCTGGGCGGGCGGCCGTCACCTGCCCTCCGAGCACTGGTCGCCCGTCGAGGAGGTCGAGGCCGGACTGGCCCTGCGGGCGGCGGCCCGCGAGCCACGCGACTTCGTGGTGGAGCTCATCGGCTCGCGCTGCGTGCTGAGATTTCTCCGTCCCGGCACCGGTGAGCCGGTCGAGCATCCGTTCGGCTGGTACTGGCGCGACTGGTCGGCCCTGGCCGGCGTCGACCCCGGTGAGATCGAGCGGGCCTTCGCCGAGTCCGGCGCGTGCCCCTCCTCCCGCGCCTCCCCCTCCGCGGCCTCTCCCACGGTCTCCGCCGAGGTGTGCGCCGAGGTCTGGGCCGCGGGCCACATCCTCGGCGCGGACGTCTCCCGCCTGGGCCCCGCGGCGCTCCGGCGGACCCGGCCGCCCTTCTCCGCCGAGCTGCTGCGTGACGCGGTCGGCTCGTGGATCGACTGCGGGCTGAGCCTCGCCGACCGGCTCCCGCTCGACGAGGCCTCCCGGTCGGCGCTGGTCGACCTGGGCGTCGCCGCGGTCGAACACGGGCGCGCGGCGACCCTCCCGGAGCGCACATATGCCTAGCGAGGAGTACGGCGACGGCCCCGGGAGACCGGCCGGGCGGGCGGGGGAGCCGCCGGACGCGCGCGGCGCGGGACGGGCGGCCCCGAGCGGGGAGCCTCCGGGGACGCGCGGTACGGAGCCGGTGGAGCGGGTCGTGGAGCGGATGGCCGGGCGCGAGGCGGCCGGGCACCTGCTGGTGCCGCCGTCGCTGCCGCTGCCCCCCGGCGACGCCACGCCGCCCGTCGGGGTGCGCCGCGTGCGGTGCCCGTGGTGCGGGGCCGAGGGCGACGACGCCCCGGCCTCCGATGCCCCGGCCCCCGACGGTCTGCCCTGGGTCACCCTGCTGGCGTGCGAGTCGCTGACGAACCGGTCGCTGCTCCCGGTCGTGGTGGCGCGGCGCCCGCCGGACGGGGGATACCTCACCCGGGCCGCCTACTGGGCGGCTCACGCGCCCGCCGAGCCGGACGACGCCGCGCTGATCCGGCTGATCGTCGCCGTGGACGCGGCGGAGAGCTGGGCGGACACCATGGACCCCGCGGGGTCGCCCGCGGTGGTCCCGGCCGCGACGAGGAGGGTGGGGGCGCCCGGCGGGCACTTCCTCACCCCGCACCCCGGCGGGGTGCGGCTCCTGGAGCGGCTCGACCTGGGCTACCGCCGCGCCCGGCTCCTGGCGGTGGAGGCGGCCTTTCGGGTATAGCCCTCAGTCCGCTCGTTCGCGGCTTATGGCGTGGCCCCCGGTTCGGAAGCATGCGTAGCAGGTTCTCACCGGAAGAGGTCGAACGCATGCCTGAGCACGACAGCTTCACCGCGCTGATGCGGGAACGGGCGTCCAGCCACGGTGACAGGGTGGCGCTGGTCTTCTGCCACGACCCGGCCGACGGGGCGGGTGACGAGCCGCTGACCTACGCCGAACTGGATCTCGCGGCACGGCGGGTGGCGGTGCTGCTGCGCGTCCACGCCGAGCCCGGGGACCGGGTGCTGCTGCTGCACGAGCCCGGCACCGGTTTCGCCAAGGGGTTCCTCGGCGCCCTCTACGCCGGGATGATCGCGGTTCCCTCGCCGCCGCCCGACGGCTACCGGCGGCAGCGGGAGCGGCTGGCCGCGATCGCCAGGGACGCCGGGGTGACCGTCGTCCTCACCGACGTCCGCGCCCTCGGCTCGATCAAGGAATGGGCGGCGGAGGCCGGGCTCGACGGCCTGACCTGCCTGGCCGTCGACGAGGAGCCGCCGTCCGCCGACGGCTGGCGTCCCCCGGCGGACGACGCCCGCGCCCCGGCCTTCCTGCAGTACACCTCCGGATCCACCGGCGACCCCAAGGGCGTCGTGGTGGACCACGGCAACCTGCTCGCCAACGTCGAGGTCTTCAACCGCGTCACGGGCTCGGGCCCGGACACCCGGTTCGGCGGCTGGCTGCCGATGTACCACGACTTCGGGCTCATCGGCCAGCTGCTGATCCCGCTGGCCAACGGCACCACGACCGTGCTCATGTCCCCGATCGCCTTCCTGAAGCGCCCGCACGCCTGGCTGCGCATGATCGACCGGCACGGGATCAACCTCTCGCCGGCCCCCAACTTCGCCTACGAACTGTGCGTCCAGCGGATCACCGACGCGCAGGCCGCCGGGCTCGACCTGTCCGGGTGGACCCAGGCGCTCAACGGCTCCGAGCCGATCAGGGCGGCCACCCTGCGGGCCTTCGCCGAGAGGTTCGCGCCGTACGGCCTGCGGCCCGACGCGCTGCTCCCCGGGTACGGCCTGGCCGAGGCGACCCTGGCGGTCTCCTGCACCACCAGGGGAAGCGCGGCCGTGGTCACCCCGGTGGACGCCGAACGGCTCGCCAGGGGCGAGTTCACGCCGTCGGCGGGGGGCGAGGTGCGGAACGCGCCGGGCAGCGGCAGGGCGGAGCCCGGCGTCGCCGTCGTCGATCCGCGGAGCCGTGCCGTGCTGCCCGAGGGCCGGATCGGCGAGATCTGGGTGCGCGGTCCGCACGTGGCACGGGGCTACTGGCGGCGGCCCGAGGTCAACGCGGAGGTCTTCGACGTGGAGACCGCCGGCGGCGAGGGCGGCTACCTGCGCACCGGGGACCTGGGTGTGATCCACGAGGGCGAGCTGTACGTCACCGGCCGGATCAAGGAACTGCTCATCGTCCGGGGCCGCAACCTCTACCCGCAGGACCTGGAGGAGGAGGTGCGGGTCACCCATCCGGCGCTGACCCGCGGGGTCGGCGCGGTGTTCACCGTACCCGCGCCGGACGAGGAGGTCGTCGTCGTGCACGAGTGCCGGGTCCGCGATCTGGGCGAGGTCTCCCCGTCCGGGCTGGCCGAGCGGATCAGGGTGACGCTGGGCCGCGAGTTCGGGGTCTCGGTCGGCGGCGTCGTGCTGGTCCGCCCCTCGGAGGTGCGGCGGACCACCAGCGGCAAGATCCAGCGTGGCCTGACCCGCGACCTGTTCACCGCCGGGGAGCTGGCCGTCGTGCACGAGGAGCTCACCCCCGCCGTACGGCGCCGCTACCGGATCGGGGCCTGAGATGGATCTCGACATCCTGCTCGGCGACCCCGCCGACCCCGCGACCCTGTTCTCCTACGCCCGCTGCGCCGAGCTGGACCGCCGTGAGGAGTTCCCCGAGGAGATCTGCCGCGAGCTTGACCGGCTCGGACTGCCCGCCGGCTACGTGCCCGCCGAGTACGGCGGAACCCTCGTCGACTATCCCCGGCTCCTCGACCTGATCAGAACCGTCGCCCGGCGGGACCTGACCGTCGCCGTCGGCCACGCCAAGAGCTATCTCGGCTCGGTGAGCGTCTGGATCGCCGGCGCCGACGCCCAGGCCAAGGCGGTGGCCGCGGACGTCATCGCCGGTGTCCCGGCCTCCTGGGGGCTGACGGAGCGCGGCCACGGCAGCGACCTGCTGGCCGGTGAGGTCCGCGCCACCCGGGTCCCCGGCGGCTACCGCGTCACCGGCGAGAAGTGGCTGATCAACAACGCCACCCGGGGCAGCCTGCTCAGCCTCCTGGTCCGTACCGACCCCGACGGCGGCCCCCGGGGGTTCAGCCTCCTGCTGATCGACAAGCGCCGGCTGGCCGGGGCCGACTACACCTGCCTGCCCAAGGTCCCCACCCACGGGATCCGGGGCGCGGACATCAGCGGCATCGCCCTCCACGGCGCCCTGGTGCCGGAGAGCGCGCTGATCGGAGCCGAGGGCGCCGGCCTTGAGGTGGTCCTCAAGGCGCTCCAGCTCACCAGGACGATCTGCGCCGGGCTCTCGCTGGGCGCCGCCGACCAGGCGATCCGCCAGGCCGAGGGGTTCACCGCCGAGCGCAGGCTCTACGGCCGCCTCCTCGGCGAGATGCCGCACGTGCGCAGGACGCTGGGGGAGGCGCACGCCGCCCGGTTCGTCGTGGAGGCGGTCACCACGGCCGCCGCGCGCGGCATCCACGCGCTGCCCGCGGAGATGAGTGTGATCTCGGCGGTGACCAAGGCGTTCGTGCCGGCCAGGGTGGACGAGCTGATCTTCGCCTGTGGCGAGCTGCTCGGCACCCGTGCCTTCCTCACCGAGGTCCACGACCACGGCGTGTTTCAGAAGCTGGCCCGCGACCACCGGGTGGTGGCCATCTTCGACGGCAACTCGTCCGTCAACGAGAACGCCCTGATCAACCAGTTTCCCGCCCTGGCCCGGGGATATCTGTCCGGACCGCCCGACAGGCAGGGCCTGGCCAGGCTGCTCGACCTCGGCTCGCCCCCCGGCCGTCCCGGACACCGGGGCCTCGTCCTGGCCTCCAGGGGCGGATGCGGCCTCGTCCAGGGGCTGCCGGACGCGGTGGCCGGGCTGAGCGCGCCCGGCGCGGGGCGGACCCGGCCACCGGGCCACGACCTCGGAGCCGTCGAGGCGCCGGCCCGCGAACTGCTCGACCACTGCGACGACCTGCACGCCGCGCTCGCCACGTGCGCGCCCAGCCCGCGCGATGTGCCGGCGGAGGCGTTCGACCTGGCCCAGCGGTACCAGTGGTGCTTCGCCGGGGCCGCGGTCCTGCAGCTCTGGCTGGCCAACCCCGGCTGGCGGGACCGGATCTGGCTGGAGGCGGCCCTGACCTACGTGCTCGCCCGGCTGGGCTCCGACCCGGACCGGGCGGTCTTCGACCGGCTGTTCGACGAGACGCGGGAGCGCGCATGAGCGAGACGCTGGAGAAACTCCTCGGCGATCCGTGGGATCCGGCCAACCCGATGAACCACGCCGCCGTCGTCGCGGCCGACGAGCGGCAGGAGATGTTCGCCGAGGGGGAGCGGCTGCTGGACGAGTACGGGCTGAACGCCGAGTTCGTGCCCGCCGAGCTCGGCGGCCGGCTGACCGGGGTGGACCGGCTGGTCCGGGTGATGCGCTCGGTCTGGCGGCGCGACCCCGCGCTGGGCCTGGGCTACGGGGCCAGCTCCTTCATCGCCTCGGTGAACGTGTGGGCCGCGGGCGACGACGGGCAGCGCCGCGCGTTCGCCGACCTGATGCTGGCCAACCGGAAGATCGCGTCGGTCTACCACGAGCTCGCGCACGGCAACGACTTCGCCAGGGCCGAGTTCGCGGCCACCCCGGGCCCCGGCGGGCGGCTGCTCCTCAACGGGCGCAAGGAGGTGGTCACCAACCTCCGGCGGGCCGACTCCCTGGTCGTCTTCGCCAGGACCTCGGCCGAGGAGGGCAGCCGCAGCCACTCCCAGCTCTTCGTGCACAAGGCCGACCTGCCGCCGGACCGGATGACCTACCTGCCGCGTTTTCCCAGCGCGGGCATGCGCGGTGTCCAGCTCGGCGGCGTGGTCTTCGACGACTGCCCGATCCCGGACGGCTCCGTGCTCGGCACGCCGGGGCGGGGCATCGAGACGGCGCTGCGCTCCTTCCAGCTCACCCGTACGGCGCTGCCGTCGATGATGGCCGGGGTGGTGGACACCGGGCTCCGCGCCACGCTGCGCTTCGCCACGGCCCGCACCCTGTACGGCCGGAACGTCGCCGCCATCCCCCAGGTCCGGTCGACCCTCGCCGAGGTCTACGCCGACCTGCTGGCCTGCGACGCGTTCGGCACCGTGGCCGCGCGGGCGCTGCACCTGCTGCCCGGGGAGGCGAGCGTCTACGCCTCCCTGGTCAAGTACACGGTGTCCAAGCAGCTCATCGACGCGATGGACCGGCTCTCCCTGGTCCTCGGCGCGCACTTCTACATCCGCCAGGGCACCTACGCCGTCTTCCAGAAGCTCCTGCGCGACCTGGGGGTCATCGGGTTCGGGCACGCCGCCAGGGTGGCCTGTCTCGCCACCGTGCTGCCGCAGATCCCGCAGCTCGCCCGGCGCTCCTGGCTGATCGCGGGCGACCCGCCCGCCGACCTGTTCCGGATCGGGGCGGACCTGCCGCCGCTCGACTTCGCGGCGCTGAGGCCCAGCGCGGCGGGGCACGAGAGCCTGAGCTCCGCGGTGCTCGCCGACGCCGCGTCGCCCAAGGAGCCCGGGGAGGTCGCCGCGCTCGCCGGGCTGTTCGCCGACGAACTGGTCCTGCTCAAGCGGGACGCCGCCGCGCTGCGCCCGCGTGACCTCGGGGTGGACGCCCGCCCGGAGGCGCTGGGGGTGGCGGCCAGATACGCGGCGGTGCTCGCGGCGAGCTCCTGCCTGAACGTCTGGCGGACCGGCGGCGGCGACCCGGTCTGGGTCGTCGCGGCGCTCACCCGGCTCGCGGGCCGGCTGGGCCGGGGGAGCGGGCGGCTGCCCGAGGCGGTCGCCCGGCGGCTGTTCGACGAACTCCTCGACCGGCACGGGGAGAACCGGGGCTTCGACCTGGCCGGGCTTCCCCTCCCGGGTTAAGACAAGCAAGGAGACCGAAATGTCCGATTCGGCAGATGACCTGCGCGGCTGGCTCGTCCAGCGTGTCGCCTCCTATCTGGAGAGGGACCCCGCCGAGATCAGCACCTCTGTGTCGCTCACCCAGTACGGCCTGGACTCCGTCTACGCGTTCGTCATGTGCGGCGACATCGAGGATCACCTCAACCTGACCCTGGAACCGACGGTCGCCTGGGACTACCGGACCATCGACGCGCTCGCCGACCACCTGAACACCCTGGTGGGCCGGTGACCTCTCTCCGGGCGGTGGCCGGCTACCTCCCGTCGCGGAGCGTGCCGATCAGGTCCCTCCAGGACGACCTGGGGCTGACCGACGCGCAGATCAAGGTGTTCGAGCGTTTCTACGGCCTCTCCCACATCCTGCGGGACCCCGACGGCACCGCGGCCGACCTGATGCTGGCCGCCGCCGGGAAACTGGACGCCCTCCGCGGCCGGGAACACCTGATCAGATACGTGATCCAGGCCAGGACCATGCCGGTGATCGCGCCGTACCCGGTCAACCCGATCCACGACGTGCGCGAGGCCCTGGGCCTGCGGCACGCCGAGGCCTTCGCCGTCCACAACCACGCGTGCGCGTCGGGCCTGCTGGCCGTGGAGCTGTCCGGGCGGCTGCTGGCCTCCGACGGGGACCCGGACGCGCTCGCGCTGATCTTCACCGGGGAGAAGACCTTCACCCCGGCCGCCCGGACGGTGCCGGGCACCGCGATCAACGGCGAGGGCTCCGCGGCGATCCTGGTCGGCCTGGGCGGCGACCGCGACCGGGTGCTCGGCTACGCCACCCGCACCGACGGCCGGTTCAGCGCCGGGCTGTCACTGTCGAACGAGGCGGCGGCGGAGTTCCAGCAGATCTATCCCGAGGCCCTGGCCGGAGTGCTGACCGAGGCGGTCGAGACGGCCGGTCTCACCCTCGGCGACCTCACCCTGGTGCTGCCGCACAACGTCAACCGGGTCTCCTGGGTACGGCTGTGCAAGCTCGTCGGCCTCCCGCTGGAACGGGTCTTCCTCGACAACGTGCCCGTCACCGGGCACTGCTTCTGCGCCGACCCCTTCCTCAACTACCAGTCCGCCCTGGAGCTCGGCCGGCTCCAGCCGGGCGACCACTACCTGATGGCCGCCGTCGGACTGGGCGCCACCTTCTCCGCCATGGTCTTCCAGCACTGAGAGGACACCACGTGCAGGACTTTCTCAGCCGGGTGAAAACAGCCCTGACCGGCGGGGCCGACACGCCGCTCGTCCTCCTCGGCAACTTCGAGGTCGAGGACCAGTGGGCCGAGGGCGAGGCCGGGCTGCCCAGGACGGGTTTTCGATCGAGCGCGGCCGTGGTCAACCGGATGGACGAGTTCGCCGTGCTGCTCGCCGGCGCCGGCGACCACGTCGTGCTCAAGGCGGCGCCCGACGAGGCGTACCTCGCCCATCTGGACGAGCTCGGCGTGGCGCTGCCCCGGGTGCTGACCGTCGCCGACAACGACCCCGAGCAGACCGTCACCAGGGACGCCCTCGCCGACCCCGCCCTGCTCGCCACACTCGGCGAGCTGGCCGGACGGGGCGCGATGCTCTCCCCGCACGGCACCTCCGTCCTGGAGGAGGAACTCGCCCAACGGTCCGGGCTGCCGCTGGCCTCCCCGCCGGCGGCCCTGTGCAAGGCGGTCAACAGCAAGATCTACAGTCGCCGGGCCGCCGACGACGCGGGGCTGCGGCAGGTCGCGGGCTGGACCGCCGACACCCTCGCCGAGCTGGAGTCGGCCGTGGAGGAGGCGCGTTCGCTGCTGACCTTCGGCCGCCGCGTCGTGGTCAAGGACGCCTTCGGCGTCTCCGGCAAGGGCATCGCGGTGATCGAGAACGGGGAGCGGCTCGACCGGCTGCACGGGATGATCCGGCGCCGGGCCGCCAAGTCGGGCGACGACCGGGTCTCGCTGCTCATCGAGGAGTGGGTGGACAAGCGGGCCGACCTGAACTACCAGTTCACCGTCGCGCGTGACGGCTCGGTCCACTTCGACTTCGTCAAGGAGGCCATCACCGAGGGCGGCGTGCACAAGGGCCACCGCATCCCGGCCGGGCTCGACGAGCGGCAGACCGGCGAGGTGGAGAAGTCCGCGCGGGTCCTCGGCGAGCGGCTGGCCGCGGACGGGTTCCACGGGGTGGTCGGCGTGGACGCCATGGTCGACCCGGACGGACGGCTCTACCCGGTGATCGAGATCAACGCCCGCAACAACATGTCCACCTACCAGGTCCGCATGCAGGAGACCTTCATCGCCGACGGGCAGGTCGCC
Source organism: Streptosporangium sp. NPDC004631 (assembly GCF_053601935.1). Lineage (NCBI taxonomy): Bacteria > Bacillati > Actinomycetota > Actinomycetes > Streptosporangiales > Streptosporangiaceae > Streptosporangium > Streptosporangium sp. NPDC004631. Next base: position 114,488 of record NZ_JBSGCR010000019.1, read on the forward strand.
CTGGCCAGGCAGTACCCGCTCCGGCTCTCCCGGCGCCTGCCGTACGAGCGCCTGCGCCGGGTGCTGGACGGCCTGCTGCTGGCCGGTCCCGGTGGCAGCGGGCTGCTGGTGAACAACTTCGCGACCGTCAACGCGGGAGCGCGCGAGGAGCGGGGCGGGTCGTTCGACGGACGCCTGTACGGCCTGCTCCTCGCGGACGACCAGGACCGGCTGACGGTCCTCGACACCGAGATCGCCGGCCGGCTGGCCGCCGAGACCGAGGGGAGTGCGCGATGAGTGCCGAGTTCGAGGTACAGGGGATCACGGTCTCCGAGTTGGCGCGGGAGTACGGTACCCCGCTGTACGTCTACGACGGTGACGCGCTGCGGGACCAGTTCCTCGGCCTGCGCACCCTGCTCCACCCGAAGATGGAGATGTTCTTCTCCCTGAAGTCCAACCCGAACGTGTCGATCTGCGCGCTGCTGCACTCGCTGGGAGCCCGCGCCGAGGTGTCGTCGCTGGTGGAGCTGACCACCGCCCTGCGGGCCGGGGTGAAGGGGGAGGACATCATCTTCCTCGGCCCGGGCAAGAGCGAGGAGGAGCTGCGGGCCTGTCTGGACGAGGGCGTGTACGCCATCGTCTGCGAGTCGTTCGGCGAGCTGGAGCTCATCGACGAGGCCGCGCGGGCGCGGGGGACGACGGCCAACGTCGCGCTGCGGGTCAACCCGAGTTTCTCGATCAAGGGCTCCGGGCTCACCATGGGCGGCAAGCCCCGGCAGTTCGGCATCGACGAGGAGCAGATCCTCGCCGACCCCGGGCTGGCGACGCGCTTCCCCGGCGTCCGGCTGATGGGCGTGCACGCCTACATGGGCACCCGGATCCTCAGCGAGGAGGTGGTGCTGGAGAACACCGTGCGCATCCTGGAGATGGCCGAGCGGATCGCCACGAAGCTGGACTTCCCCCTGGAGGTGGTCGACGTGGGCGGCGGACTCGGCGTCGCCTACTTCGAGGGCGAGCGCGACCTCGATCCCGAGCTGCTGGCCGGTCGGCTGAACCCCGTCGTCGAGGAATTCGCCCGCCGGTACCCGGACACTCGGATGATCATGGAGCTGGGTCGCTACCTGACCGCTCCCAGCGGCACCTACGTGGTCCGGGTCCGCTACGTGAAGACCTCCATGGGGGAGAGGTTCGCGGTCGCCGACGGCGGCACCAACCACCACATGGCCGCGGTCGGGATCGGCTCCTTCGTCAAGCGCAACTTCCCGATGCGGCTGCTCAACCGGATCGGCGAGGAGCCCACCGAGCCCTGGTACGTCACCGGCCCGCTCTGCACCCCCAACGACACCCTCGGCAAGGGCGTCCCGCTGCCCCCGGTCCGCACCGGCGACCTGCTCGGCGTGCTCCGCTCCGGCGCCTACGGGCCGACCGCGTCCCCCGTCCTGTTCCTCAGCCACGGCTCCCCGGCCGAAGTCCTGGTCAAGGACGGCAGGCACCACCTCGTCAGGGAGCGGGACCGCGTCGGCGACCTGCTCGGCCGGCAGCACCTGTCCATCTGAAAAAGGAGTTTTCCCACCATGAGCGAGACCCAGGTCATCGACCCCCAGAAGATCGTCCCCGTTATCGTCGCGGCCCTGGCCGACGTGCTCAAACGCGATTCCGCCTCCATCACCGAGAGCACCCGGCTCTTCGACGACCTCGGGCTTGACTCCACCAGCGTGCTGGAGCTGCTGATGAGGCTGGAGGACGAGATCGACGTGGAGTTCGACACCGACACCCTGGAACAGCGCCACTTCGAGAGCGTCGCCACCCTGGCCGACTACGTCTCCGAGCAGGCCTAGCCGTGGGCCTCCCCGGCACGGGCCTGCGGCTCAAGCGGGTGGAGTCGCGGGTGTTCGGGGAGGGCCGTCCCTTTCTCCCCGAATCGGCCAGCCCGCTGCTGAAGAACTACATCCACGACCTCACCGGTCTCTACGGAATGACGCACCGCCGCGACTTCCTGACCACCACGCGTAACAGCTACGCGGAGATGGCCGGGGAGATCCTGTCGGCGATGGCACCGCTACCCGGCCCGGTCGGGCTGGTGGCGGTGGCCACCAGCACGCCGGACGCGGACATGCTCCAGTCGCCGACGGCGCTGCTGGCCCACGCGGTGCCCGGCGCCCCGCTCCCGCTGGGGGTCACCGATCAGGGGGTGGTGGCGCCGTTCACCGCCCTGCGGCTGATCGGGGAGTTCGCCGGGACCGGCCACGCCCTCCTGGTGATCATGGATCAGCGGAGCCTGCCGTACGAGACCGGGGCCGCCGAGCGGCCCGTCGAGGACTGCGCGGTCGCCGTCCTCCTGGGCGGCGACACCGGCCACACCGGCGACGCGGACGCCCCGGACGACGCGGACGGCCTCTCCCTCGTCCGGCGAGTCGACGTCGCCCCCGGCGACGTCCGGCCGGCGCTGGCGGCCGAGCTGGCCGGACGGGAGCAGGACGTCACGGTGATCGCCCGCCCCGGTCTCGACCTGCCCGGCGGGCTGGCGGACGTGCGGTTCGCACCCCCGGGACGGCCGTGCACCGGAATCTGGGCCACCCTCGCGGACGGGCTCACGGGCTGGCGTTCCACCGGCCGCCGCGTGGTGCTCGCCGACTATGACAGCACACTGCGCTATCTCAGCCTCTGCACGGTCGAGGTACGACGACGCGAAAGGGCCGAGGCATGATCGACCACAACGAGATCCGGGAGACGGCGAGGTCCGACGGCCTGGTCGCCGCGCTCCTCCTGCTCCACCTGCGGCACGGCGGCACCCCCGTGTACGGCCCGGCGGGGCACGCCGTGCTCCCCGCCTCGGTCGCCGGCGACGCCGCCCCCCTGCTCACCCTGGACCTGTACGGCGAGGCTCTCGTGGCCGTGCGGGGTGACGGCGCCGGCGGCCCCGCGTCACCGGAGTGGGTCCTCGGCCTGGCCTGGCTCCGTCTCGGCCTGTCGGAGGGCCTCCTCGACCGATGCCTGGCCTATCTCGGTGCCCGTACGGCCGGCGAGAGCCCCCTGCTGGTCCAGCAGCTCGTCAAGGGACAGCTCGCCGACGCGGTCACCGAACACCTGCTGATCCAGGGCTCGCTGCACGGCGAACCCGCGGGCGAGGCGCTGGACGACCTGCACCTGCAGATCACCCTGGCGGACCGGATGCTGCTGCGGCTGCTCGGCGGCAGCGGCTTCCGCGCCGACGGACCGGGCCAGAGCGCCCACGTCTCGGAGCTGCTCGCCGACGCCCACACCGGAACCGCGGAGGTTCGGACATGATCGAGCTGGACGACCGGCTGACCACCCTGCGCGACCACGCGCGCGAGTGGGCCGGCGAGCTGCGCCCCCTCGCCCTGGAGCTGGAGCGCGACCCCGAACTGATCCACAAGCACCTGGACCTGCCCGGCGTCTCGTTCCTGGCCCGCACCCCGATCCCCGCCGAGTACAACCCGGCCCCGGTGACCATCGGCGGCCACCGCTTCCACGGCACCGGGGGCCTGGAACGGGTCACGTTCTGCGAGGAGTTCGCCGCCGCCGACGTGGGCATGCTGCTCGCCGCGCCGGGACCGTCGCTCTCCGGAGTGTTCGTCGCCCTGCTCGGCGACGAGACCCAGAAGGAGTGGTTCTTCGGGCGGTTGCTCGACCGTCCCACCTGGACCTTCTTCGCGCTGACCGAACCTGACCGAGGCTCCGACGCCGCCGCGCTGACCAGCGCGCTCACCCCCGCCCCCGACGGGGAGACGCTGCTGCTCAGCGGCGCCAAACGGTTCATCGGCAACGCCGCCAGGGCCGACCTCGGCGTGGTCTTCGCCCGCACGCGGCCCGGCCCCCTCGGAGTGATCGCGGTGCTCGTCGAGACCGGCGACCCCGGATTCTCGGCCGTCCCGTTCCCCACCGTCGGCCTGCGCGGCAACCAGGTCAGCGAGGTGCGCCTCGACGGGGTCGAGATCCCTCCCGGCCGGGTGCTCGGCCGGCACCTGTCGCCCACCCGGCGCGGCCTGGTCGGCGCGGTGGCGGGCTTCAACCGGCTCCGCCCCGGCGTCGCCGCGCTCGGCCTCGGCATCGCCCGGGGCGCCTACGAGTACGTGCGCGAGCACCGGCGCACGCTGACCGGCGACGAACGCGACCGGCTGGACCGGATCGGCCGCCGGATCGAGGGCGTGCGCCGCCTCGTCCGCCGGGCCGCGGTGGCGCTGGACCACGACGACCCCGGCCTCGGCTATCTGGCCTCGGCCGCCAAGGCCCGCGCGGCCCGGCTGGCCGAGGAGACGACGCTGGAGGCGGCCGGCTTCTTCGGCGCCGGAGCCCGGCTGGAGCATCCGCTGCTGGACAAGCTCGTCAGGGACGCCAGAGGCGTGGAGTACATGGAGGGCACCCGGAACATCCAGCTGCTCAACGTCTTCCAGGGGCTGTCCCGGGGAGGGCTGCGCTGTGGTTGAGCAGACGCTCGCCCAGCCCGCGCCGCCGGCGAGCGTCCCCGCCGCCCGCCGACGGATCGTCTCACTGGCCCTGCCGATGATGACGGCCGAGATCGTCGGCGTCCTGGTCCCGATCGGGGTGATGGCGCTGATGGGCCGGATGGTCGGCGACGAGGCGCTCTACGTGCGCTCGCTGTTCGTGCCGATGGAGAACCTGTTCATCGCCGTCCAGGCCGCGTTCGGCATCAGCACCCAGGTCGCCGCCGCGTTGAACCGGGGCGAGGGCCGTCGCCAGGACGTCATGGGCACGGTCGCGAGCATGGCCCGATCCTGGCTGGTCGTCGGCCTGATCACCTGCGTGTTCCTCTTCGCCTCCGCCGCCGCCCTGGCCGGGCTGCTGGGCGTCACCGACGCGGCCCGCGACGACTTCATGGCCTTCCTGCGCTGGATGGCGCTGGCCCACCTGACCCTGCTCGGCCCGATGCTGGCCGCGGCGGCCCTGCGCGGGTACGGCCACGCCCGCGCGGGGGCCGTGGTCACCCTGACCAGCGCGGGCGTGGAGCTCGGCGGGGTCGCCCTGTTCGGCCTCGGCCTCGGATGGGGAATCGCCGGCGTCCCGGTGGCCGTCGGCGCGGCAGGTCTCGTCGGCACCGTGCTCGGGGTGGTCATGCTCCGCCGTACCGGGCTCTGGCGGTCAGGCGACTCCCTCGCCTGGCGGCCGGGCACGTTCGGCCACCTCGGTCAGGTCGGCGTGCCCGTCGCCGTCACCTACGTCGTCATGTTCGGCAGCACCCTGGCCCTGGAGTGGGTGCTCAGCCCGTTCGGGGACAAGGTGATCTCCGGTTTCGCCGGGGCCAACGCCCTGCAGGTGCTCGTCATCATGCCGGGCATCGTGCTCGGCTCGGCCACCGCGATCGTGATGAACGAGCAGCGCGGCGCCGGGCGGCGGGCGCTGTTCGCCGGCACCCTGAAGGGCGGTCTGCAGATCGCGCTCGCCCTGTACGCCGTGGTGGCGCTCGCCGCCTGGCTCGGCAGGGACGCGCTGGCCCACCTGATCACCGGCAGCCCCGAGATCGCGGCCGAGACGAGTTCCTACCTCACCGTGGTCGGGCCCACCTACCTGTTCATGGGCCTGGTGCTGACCTCGCTGACCCTTCTGGAGCAGATCGGCGGCGGTCCGCTGGCACTGGCGCTCAACGCGGGCTACTTCGTCGGCATCGTGGTGGTGGGCGGCTGGTTCGCCCGCTCACTGGGCGAGTCCGGCGGGCTCTACCACACCATCGCCGCCTTCAACCTGGGCGGCCTCGTGGCGGTCGCCGTCACGCTCGTGTTCGTCCGCCGCCTCTCCCGCTAGGGCTTCCAACCGAAGAAGGGTTTCCGTGATGGCAAAGCTGGTGCACCGCCGGGTCGGCTTCACCGGAACGCGCTCGGCCACCGGGCCGTTCACCTGGGGTCAGCGACAGATCTGGCGAGACATTCAGTTGATGCCGGACGCCGCGTTCTACAACGTGTCACAGGTGATGCTCACCGCCGAGGGACTACGGCTCGACGACGTCCTCGGCCAGATCGCCGAACTGCTGGGCCGGCACGAGTCGCTGCGCACCCTGTTCCGCGCCGACGCCGCGGGAGAGCTCCGCCAGCAGGTCCTCGCCGCCGGCGAGGTGGAGGTGGAGGTGCTGCTCGCAGACTCCGACGCCGACCACGACATCGTCGGGCTCTTCGAGGACGAGGAACGGCGGATGGTCGGCACGGCCTTCGACAACGCGGCGGAGGTGCCGTTCCGCGCCCTGGTCGGGGTGCTCGACGGGATGCCCAGGGTGCTCATCCTGTGCGTCTCCCACCTGGCCGCCGACCTGCTGAGCGTCCGCGTCCTCATCGACGAGATGTCCGCCGCGCTGACCGCGCTGGCCGCCGGGCGCCGCCCGCCCGAGGTGCCGAGATCCCGGCAGCCGGTCGACCAGGCGGAGTGGGAGCGGTCGGCCAAGGGGAGCCGGCGGATGGACAAGGCCCTGCGCTACTGGGCCGGTCAGCTGTCCGCGGTGCCGCCCACCATGTTCCCGGTGGCGTGTGGTGAGACCGTGCCCTCCCCGCGCTACTGGCGCGGCGGGCTGACCTCCAGGGCCATCCCGCCCGCCCTGCACGCCCTCGCCGAGCGTTACCGGACCACCACCTCCGTGGTGCTGCTCGCCGCCACCGTCGCGATGCTCGGCAGACTGAACGGCCTGCCCGCCTGCGCGGTCCAGCTCGTCGTCGGCAACCGGTTCACCCCCGAACTGCGCCACGCCATCGGCAACCTCACCCAGGAGGTGCTGGCCACCGTCGACCTGCACGGCGAGTCCTTCGAGGACGTGGTCAAGACGACCTGGTCGGCCGCGATGGGCGCCTACCGGCACGGCCAGTTCGACCCGGCTCGCGCCGCCGAACTGGTCCGTGAGGCGAGCCGCGAACGCGGGGTGGAGATCGACCTGTCCTGCTACTTCAACGACCTGTGGGCCAACACCCAGACCCCGGCCAAGGGCTTCCACCCCACCGCGCGGGGACTGAGGGAGGCGATGGCCACCACGGCCTTCCGCTGGGAGGACCGCACCGACGAGGACAGCGTGAAGTTCTTCCTGGAGGCCTTCGACGTCTTCGGCGAGCCCGAGATGCTCAGGTTCAGCCTGATCGCCGACACCTTCTACATGCCTCCCGCCGTCATCAAGGCGTTCCTGACGGGCCTGGAGCGCCTGCTCGTCGAGCTGGTCACCCGTGAGGTGAACCTCGACGAGATCGCCGCGGTGAGCGGCCTGCCCGCCCGATGAGCCCCCGCGAGGGCACCCCGTCCGCCCCGTCCGCCCCGTCCACCGGGTCCGCGGCGGGCGCGGCGAGGGGCGGGGGTACGGCCTCCGGCGTGGGCCGGCGGCCCACGCCGGACCCCGGAACCGTGCACGTGTGGCGCATCCGGCTGGACGCCTCCCCTGTGGACCGGTTGCTCCCCCTGCTCGACGGGCGCGAGCGGCGGCGGGCCGCCGGGTTCGTCCTGGAGCAGGCGCGCCGGCGCTACGTCGCCGCGCACGGCGCGGTCCGCCTGATCCTCGGCGAGCTGCTGTCCACCTCACCCGGTGCGCTGCGATGGCGTGTCGGCGCGTACGGCAAGCCGGAGCTGGTGGGCCGTCCGGGGCTGGAGACGAACCTCTCCCACTCCGGCGGGCTCGCGCTGCTCGCGGTGACCTCGGGCCGCGCCGTCGGCGTGGACGTCGAGGAGGTCCGCCCGGCCTTCGACGCGGTGGCGTTCGCCACCCGCTTCTTCCCTGCCGAGGAGAGCGCGCTGGTCGGGTCCCGGGGCCGGGGACACGCCCGGGGAGGCACCCGGGCCTCGGAACCTGCCTCGGGCGGAGAACCTCCGGCCGACCCGGCGGTCGTCTTCGCCCGGCTCTGGACCCGCAAGGAGGCCTGCGTCAAGGCCGCGGGTGGCCGCCTCGCTCAGGGGCTGCGGCTGCCGGTGGCCGGAATCGGCCCGGCACACGGCCCGGGGTGTGACGGCGCGGTGCGCGGTGAGACGGGGTGGGCGGGGGCGGAGGGCCGGAGGCTCGCCACACCGTGGCTGGTCGCCGACCCCACCGGGAGCCTGCCGGGCCGCTGGCTGGTCGGCGACGTCGAGGTCCCGTCCGGGTTCGCCGCCTCGGTGGCGGCGGCGGGCGCGGAGCCGTACGAGATCGTCACCCACGACCACGGCCATGACCATGACCATGACCATGACCACGGCCCCCGGGGCCGGGAGCCCCGGAGGCCGTGAACCCCTCCGCTCAGCGCTCGACCTCACCCCGGATGAACCTCTCCACATACTC